>JAZLAA010000046.1:0-1633 GCA_045612945.1 Elusimicrobiaceae bacterium | reverse complement strand
TTTAAAGGTGGCGGCAAAAGTCAGTTGAGAATCAATCGTCGCATCCCCTACCTGACGGAAAGAAGATACCATGCAATTGGCTTCCCATTTAGCCGCGGTAGTTTCCCCGGTGGCCAACGGAAAAGTAATCTCTACCGGAACGGTACTCTTGGCGAAAAATGCGGTGCGAATGGCAATTTGACCGGCATCCCCGCCAACAAAGTTTCCTTCTACCGTAAAATCACCGCCATCGCTGATTGAAGGGATAAATTCCCGAAAACCACCTTCGGTATCGTGGTTAGAAACGTCAATGGTTTCGGTGGACGGTTCAATGCCGCCTACACTGGAAAGTTCCCCAACCAGTTGATTGTTTACTTTTAGTTTTACGCCTAATCCGGCGCGTGCTTTGCTACTCATGAGTTAATCCTCCTAATGTAACTGACTTCTAACTGCAAATTAAAAACAACATACGGATACCCCTCATAAGATATTTGGGCATCCGGAAGAATTGCGTATGTAAAATCACGTTCATCAAAAGACAATTTGTCTATGTTGGACTTTACATCCCCCAAAAACTGAATAACATCTGAAACAACATTTTCTTCGTTTGTATTCACAACGCCGGCTATTTGCCAAGTATCAACCACACTAACTACATTTTCCGCTTGCGTGGTTTCACGTTGATTGGTAGGGAAAATTTGGAGCGTAAATTTACCGGATATATTTTGCCTGAGTCCTTCAAAAACAGACACATCGTAATTAAACGCTTCCGGATCGGTAAAAATACTTAAAAGCAAATCCTTAAAACTTGCCAAAGATAAAGCACTCATTTTAGAACCTCCGAGAGTCCTCTTACGATTTGGTTATACGCCTCTTGTTGTCCCTGCGTAACCGATATCGTCAAGTAATGCTTGGCGGGTATTTTAACCCGTTTTTTAAGCACAAACATAGGTATTGGTGTCCTATGTGCGCCGTCAAATAAAATTAAATTCCCATTTTTGCTCCGGGCAAAGAAACTCTGTTTAATCTCAAGCGCCTTGATATTTCCGGCACCCGATCGTGCTTTTGCATATTCGGTTGGGATAGTTAGCCATTGCCTTTTTACAGGGCGTATTACGCCACCCGTTTCCAAAATATTCGCATATACAACCGGTTTTCCTGTTCTTTGCCCACTCCCAATATTGCCGGCAAGCATGCCTTCCTTTTCGCTTACCATGGTACCTATACTTTGACGCAAGCGGCCCGATCTTGTTTTAAGCACCTCTCCGCTTATATTTACTTTGACCCTATTTTCAAGCACTAAACAAGCCCTTTGAAACGAAGTAATTATCTCGTGGGACTTGAGAGTGCTTATTTTTTGCATAAGTGCTTTTATCTCAGCAAGTTGTTTTGGGTCAAATTCTACATTCATAACGCAACAATTGGCCTGTATTTTTCCAACAGTTCCTTCGCCTCTTTTACGAGTCGAGAGGCCCTATCAGCATAATTTCCATCCCCCTCCACGTAGTTTGTGTTGGTATGGTTGGAAATAAAATCCGCAAGCGCCCATTTAATAATTGCGGTACGGATGTCTTGCGGCACATTATCTGCTGTAAAATCCGCAAAAGAAATCATGGAATAACTTTCTGCTTGCGCTTGGGCAGACAAAATACAC
>JAZLAA010000045.1:0-2752 GCA_045612945.1 Elusimicrobiaceae bacterium | reverse complement strand
TAAGTTCCTTGGCCCACATAGAGGCAAGCACCACTACGTCGTAGCGGTCTCCGTCAAAGTCGGTCAGTTTTGCGGCTAGTTCTTGATCATTTTTTACGGACATATACACTCCATTTCCAACTATTTTAAAAGTTTAATTTTCTTATCTTGCCGTTCTACCCGGCACTGCTCGGCGGCAATAATTCCCGCCATGCGGGTAATGGCTTCTTGCAAATTGTCATTCAACAGCACATAGTCATAACGGTCAATTTCCTTCATCTCTTTTTTGGCCGTTTCCAGGCGGATTTCAATATCCTGCGTATTATCGTTGCGTCCCAAAATACGGCGTTTTAATTCTTTGAGCGAAGGGGGGACAATAAATACCATCGCCGCCTGCGGATATTGCGCTTTTACGGTATGCGCGCCCTGCACATCAATTACCAAAATAGGGCAGATGTTTTTTTTGAGTAAGTCATCCACCGATTTCTTGGGAATTCCATAGTAGTGCGTATGCACCTGCGCCCATTCTAACATGTGGTGCTTTTTGATGGCTTGCTCAAATTGTTTAATCGTCCAAAAATGGTAATCTTTACCGTTTTTTTCGCCTTTTCTGGGGGCACGGGTAGTAGCCGTAACCACGCGTGAGACGGTTCTGTTTTTTTTAAGTACCGCATCCACAATGGTCGTTTTCCCTGCGCCCGACGGGGATGAAACAATAATGGGAAAAGCCTTCATAATGCTATTATAGTAAATAGGACGCATTTGGTAAATACTTTTTTACGTTTGTATCTTTGCTATTGGCAAAATTACAAATAACCTTGCGGAATGACCGGTTTTTGGGTAATACCTACTTTTTCTAAAGTTTGTACCAGTGCTTTTATCCATTGGGTTTTATAAGGAGCAACGGCGTTTTGGTACGCAGCGGGTAAAGTTTGTCCGGCAATGATCGTAGCATGTCGCTGCGCATGGATTTGTTTAACTTCAGGCGGCAAGCTCTTTAACAGTTCATTATAAAACTGCATTAACTTAGGGTCTTGGCTATAAGGCCCAAACATCATTTTCAAAAAGTCTTGCACGCTATGACGTTTTGCCTCGCCGATAAAAATAAATTCTTGGGCATGGTTACGTTTCCACAAGACGATATTTTCTTGCGTTTGTGTTCCCGGCCAAGCACGTTTTCCCAAATCAAAAAAGTTGGAATCAGCGTTTAGCCAACGCTGGATATCCACCTGTGTGAATCCAAACTTTTTTGCCACAGCAACAAGGTTTGGTTGGGTAGCAAACAGCTGGTGCGTTGTTCTATCCAAATCAACGGAAAGATAGTGATTGTTTTTAGCGGCTAAGAAAATGAATACCGACTCCCAGACCGGCATATCCGGTTGTAACGGGTCGTCAAATAAAGTGAGCACCTGTTGTTGCGTCATTTTATGTGCAATCAATGGCCCCATCACAAATTGTTGGTATTCTAATTGGTAGTTGAAATCCGGATAGGTCTGATACTCTGTGGGCAGATAGCGTACCCCGCCGCTGGGCAACACGTTGCCATCCGCAATTTTAATGGGTAGCGAATAGTGATACTGAGAATAAAAGGTCGCCAATTCACTGAGGATAGCTTCTCTGTTTTGGGGAGCTTTGGCTTGCATGGTTGGATTAACGTAAAGCAAATTATGGGTTCCTTCGTGAATGCCGGTATTCAGATCTACCAGAAAAACGTTCCAGGGGTCCTTGTCGTTAATTTGAAAATAAGACGGGCCGGAGGAAGCCGTAATTCCATCCGAAACAATTGCAAACAATATGGGATCAAGCTTAATGCCTGCTTGATATTTGCCAGCTACATAATGGATGCCTAAGTTAATCCAAAAAATGCGCATCAAGACAGGTGTGCGCTTGTCCGCGGGAAGGTTTACAACCGCTTGCAAGGAAAGATTTTGGGTACTGGGGAACTGGGTATTTGGGGAAGTGTTCACGATGGACATAGTTTCTTGAGCCAGTTGTGTTTCGTTTGCTTTGAGCCACTTTAAAAAATCATCTACCCGGTACCAGCCGGTTTTATGCTGGGGGTCTTTAAAATCGGTTCGCCCATAATATTTTTGAATTTGGGTACTGACTACTTGATATAACGAGTGTGTCTTTTGTTGTTGATTGGTTAATTGACGTGAAAGGGTGTTTTCAAACCGATTGGGAACATTCCCATAAGACATACTGCCTAGAAAAACGGCACATAAAAGGACTGTTAATTTTTTCATACTCACCTCTATTCACATTATAAGGAACTGCCGAAATGCACACAAGGGCCAAAGGCTCTAGTTGAGTAGTAGGTCCAAAAACAGGCCTCGCGCGGGGAATGAAAATGCCGTGCGCTTCTATCACCGGATAAGGCTTTCAGCAGGCTGATTTTGCAGATTGGAGATAGATTTGCATCATAAGTTGCCCGAAGCTGTACTGATAGGTATTGCAAGTGGCAAGGCGATGTAAAGATGCTCCAATGTGGCAACTTGTTGCCCGGAAAACGAGTAGGCCTTCAAATACTTTGCGTGTTTGAAGGCCTACCGTTAAAACGCTACTTCTCCGGAAAGTTATTTTTTCCGTTTCTTGGCTAACACATCTTTAGCCGCCGCTTGCGCCGCCGCCAAACGTGCTATCGGCACACGGAAGGCCGAGCAAGACACATACGTAAACCCTTCGCGGTGGCAAAATTCCACGCTTTCCGGGTCTCCGCCGTGTTCGCCACAGATACCGATTTTTAACGTCGGTTTTACTTCGCGGCTTTCAA
>JAZLAA010000044.1:0-1727 GCA_045612945.1 Elusimicrobiaceae bacterium | reverse complement strand
GCTTTGTCAATGTTAAGCATGAGAAGGTTGGCTTCGTGCAAATTATCTTTTTTGTGTACGGTTACACGGCCTTTTCCGTAGGCGGATACGACTTGTTGGGCTACCTCAGCCACGGTGAGCACGCTGTCTTGCTGAGGGCCTAGGTTAAACCCTTGGGCATAGGTTTGGCCCTGGGTATAAAGCAAGTGCCCAAGTAGTAAATACCCCGACAACGGTTCCAATACGTGTTGCCAGGGGCGGGTGGAGGCCGGGTTGCGGATTTCAATCTCCTGTCCGGCTTCTATGCTGCGTACACAATCGGGAATCAGGCGGTCTAGGGCCCAATCTCCCCCACCGATTACATTACCGGCCCGAGCGGTGGCCATAGCATAGGTGTTGGGTTCCTGCAAAAAGCACCGTCGATACGAAGAGGATAAAATTTCCACACATCCCTTGGAGGACGAATACATATCATATCCCCCCATCGGCTCATCTTCTTTGTAGCCGCGGTTTACTTCTTTATTTTCATAACATTTATCGGTGGTGATATTTACAAATGCTTTGACACTGGGGCAAGCGCGGGCGGCTTGTAACACGTTTAAGGTTCCGATGACGTTGGTCTGATAAGTAAGCACAGGCTCTACATACGATAAGCGGACCAACGGTTGGGCCGCCAAATGGAAAACAATTTCCGGCTGAAATTCTTGGAAAGTTTTTTCCAAAGCGGCGGCATCTAAGATATTGCCAAAAACGCTGGTAATGCCTTGTGCAACTTTGGCCGCATCAAATAGAGAAGGGGTGGTGTTGGGGGCCAGTGCGTAGCCACACACGTGTGCCCCAAGGGATTGCAGCCATAAAGTAAGCCAGCCTCCTTTAAAACCGGTGTGGCCGGTAATGAGTACGCGTTTGTTTTGGTAGGTGTCTTTCCACATAAGTTAGTCCCACTTTTTCCAGGGGGCTTGGCCGCTTGTCCACAAGTTGGTTAAATACATTTTGTCTTTCAAAGTGTCCATGGGTTGCCAAAAACCGTCGTACTTATAAGCGTGGATTTGGTTTTGTTGGGCCAATTTTTCAAGCGGGGCCCGTTCAAAAATTTCTTGCTCATCATTAGAAATATAATCCATCACGGCGGGTTCACACACAAAGAACCCTCCGTTAATCCAAGCACCGTCCCCCTTGGGTTTTTCTACAAATGAAGTTACCAAATTATCTGGGCTAATGGTAAGGGCGCCAAAGCGGCCGGAAGGTTTTACTGCCGTCATGGAAATGAGTTTGCCGCTTTGCTTATGGGCACGCACGGTGTCTGCGATGTTTAAGTCACTCACGCCGTCGCCGTAGGTCAGCAGGAAGGGTTTGTTGTCAACGTAGGATTGTGCTTTTTTTATGCGCCCGCCCGTCATCGTATCTTGCCCGGTATAGAGCAGGGTTACTTTCCAGGGTTCTTGGCGGGTTTTGTGAACGGTAACCGTGTTGGTGGCCATATCTACCGTAATGTCGGAGTAACGCTGGTAGTAATTGACAAAGTATTCCTTGATGACGTGGGATTTGTAGCCGGTTAAAATAACAAAATCGTTAAACCCGTAGGAGGAATAGCATTTCATAATGTGCCACAGGATCGGCATTCCACCAATTTCAATCATAGGTTTTGGTCTTAAATGAGATTCTTCAGATATACGTGTACCAAAACCTCCTGCAAGAATGACCACTTTCACAATCCATACCTTCCATAAATCGTTTGTTTTTATAAA
>JAZLAA010000043.1:0-1902 GCA_045612945.1 Elusimicrobiaceae bacterium | reverse complement strand
GACAAAGCACTCCGGCAAGGGCAGTTTTGGCTGGCTTCTGTGCGGCGCAAACTTAATTTTGAAGGGGAAAAACTGGTTCTTCCTCACCGGGCCCCCACGGTATCGGCCGCCTACAGTAGCGGCCCCTGGTACGCCAGTAGCGACGTGTATTTCATTACCCGCCCCCAACCGCCCTACACGTTGTGGACAATTTTAGGGTTTCTCAACTCTGCCCCGTATTTTACATGGCTCAGTGCCCACGGCAAACGCAAAGGAGAGTTATTAGAGCTCTACAGTGCGCCGTTACAACATTTGCCTGTCCCCACTTTAACACCAACCCGGCAAGCCCTGCTGGAGCAACTAACCCGCCTGATATACCAGCAAACCCAACAAAGCACTGACGTATCTGCCTTGCAAGCACAGTTAGATACGTTGGTATCTGCTTGCTTTTAAGGCTATACAACCGGGATTTGTTGAACATGGCTGCAGGGGTGTTGTAGTAATGTTTTATAGCAGTTTTGCATATGAATTATCCCCGCGAAAATATGCGGGGATAATACGACCATTATTACTAATTTACTACTGTGCAAGAACCGTCTGCACAGATGCCCATGGGAGTACACAAGGAACCATTACAGTATTTAGATCCATCCTTTGGACTAACTACCAAATATGCCCATTTCTCGCCTTTTGAAAAATGGAATATACGCTTACAAGAACTACAACCTTCACCGACGCCGAATCCTTCCTCTCCGATTTCATAAAAACAATTTGACCAACCGGAAGAAGGGCAAGAAGTGTCACACCTCGTACCACTGCCAGCCTCACAATTAGTCAAAGAAGGGAGTTCTACATCTAAGGAAGTAAGAAGCGTGGGAGCCGATTCCCACACCCCTGTTCCTTGGGTTTGCAGTTCATAGACACTGGCCGCTTTGTGAAGGGCCGATAGGTTTGTCCATACCTCTGCAAGACGACTCTTTTCTACCGCACGTTGGTATTGAGGCAGGGCAACTGCCGCCAAGATGCCTACAATCAGCACCACTACCAAGAGCTCAATGAGCGTGAAACCCCGCCGGGTACGTTGTTGTTTCATAAACAACCTCCTGTTTTTTAATTCAATCTGTCTGTTTATGAAACCCAACAAAAACGGCCATTCACTTGTAAGCGTTTGACCAACCCCACGAAGCAACAGCCGTAGTTTGCCGTTAAAAACGGCAAACATTGAGCACCCAACAAACGGGTAATTAGTCCGCTTATCAAGTGCCTTAAACAGCTGTTTTTGGTGGTCAAACGTTTGTTGCTATCAACAAAGTTCCGTATTTTGCATACGGTTCCAAAAACAGTTCAAATTGTATGTATAGTATAGTCAAAATGAACCAAAAGTTCAATAGCTCCCAACGCCGCGTCCCCAAAAATGCTAAAATGCATATATGACGCTAAAACCCTTTAAACTCTCGCGCAAGTGGCTCATTTTTACCGTAACAGCCAACGGAACGTTTATGTCTACCTTATCGGCCGGGATTGTGAACATTGCCCTACCCACCATGGCCACGCAGTTTCGCGTATCGCTAGAAAGTATTCAATTAGTCGTGAGGTTTTACGTTTTGGTACTTACGTGTTTGCTGCCCGTGTTTGGCAAATTAAGCGACAACTACAGCCGCAAATGGATGTACTTGGGCGGATTTATTACATTCGGCGTGGGGGCCCTTTTGGGGGCTCTGTCCCACTCGCTACCCACCATGTTACTAGCACGCGGTGTGCAGGGGGTGGGTTCTTCGGCCATGATGGCTACCTCGCAGGCACTAATTGCCCAAATTTTTCACGGCCCTTCGCGCGGCAAAGCGTTTGGCGCCATTGGCGCGGTGGTGGCAGGGGGCTGGTATGTGATCACCATGACGCCCTATATGACCGACCGCATCGAGC
>JAZLAA010000042.1:0-5125 GCA_045612945.1 Elusimicrobiaceae bacterium | reverse complement strand
AAACTTCGTATTGGTTTTATAACAAGCTGTCGCAGTGATTTTGCCAAACTACGCCCCTTTATTTCGTGGTTTACCGAGCGCCGTTTCCCGGTATTTGTATTCGCTACCAGTATGCATGTGGCGGACGGATACACCGGTTGCACGCGCGAACAACTAGCCGCTTATTTTCCTAACGAAATTACGCTGGATTGGGATGAAACCTTCCCGCAACAACGCCCGGTAGAGGGGCTCGCGCATTTATTAACCGCCACGGCCGATTTTTTGACTCGTCACCATATCGATTTTGTATTTGTTCACGGAGACCGTATGGAAGCCTTTGCCGCCGCTTGTGCCGGGGCATTATTACCAGTACCGGTGTGCCAAATTGAAGCCGGCGACGTAAGCGGTAACATTGACGAATCCTTGCGCCATGCCATTACCAAACTTTCGCACCGTTTTTTGGTAGATGACGCCGTAGCCAAACGCCGGGTGCTACGCTTGGGGGAAAATCCGCAAGCCGTATTTATGTGCGGTAACGGGGCCGTTTCTCTACTACCCGACGCACGCACCCAACAAGCAATTTTAGCCCACTACCAGTTACCCACCCCCTATGCGTTGGTTCTTTATCATCCACAAACCGGTCTGAGTGAACAAGAACAATATGAGCAGACGTTGTCCCTAGTAAAAGAACTATCCAAACTGCCGCTTTATTATGTGGTACTTCCACCTAATAACGACCCAGGATACCCCGAAATTTTGCGCGCTTATAAACACTTTCCAGCTAAGCAGGTGCGGCGCTTACCGTCCTTACCGGTAGAGGAATATCTCACTCTGTTAGGGCACGCTGTTTGTTTAATCGGCAACTCATCTAGCGGCACGAAAGAAGCCCCCCTGTTAGGGATTCCCGCCGTTACCTTGGGCACGCGCCAACAAATCCGCCTGGAAGGTAAAAACTACCCCAATTGCCCCACTGTTTCTACTGCCCAAGAAGCAGCCCGGTGGGTTGCCCAGTGGGCCTACACGCACAGCTCCACACGCAAACTGCGCAAAGTACCTACCCCTGAGCAGTTTGCCAAGCGGCTGACAGAAATTTTTACACCCGATTTTTTCTCGCCCAATTTACAGAAAAAATTTTATTCCTAACCTGTTGCCGCCCCGGTTCACTTAAGCCGGTTCACGTGCACTAGGTATGTATACTCATGAAAAAACCCATTTCTAAAATTTTATTCTTTCGCTTGGATGCGTGCCTGGGTGACACAGTGGTAGATTTATTTGTAATACGAGAACTTAAAAAAAATTTCCCCAACGTGCACCTTACTTTAGCCACTTTTGCCGCACACGAAAACTTTTTCAAACACAACCCACATATAGACCGGCTCATCACCCTACCCGCTTTAGGAGCCGGCAAAGACCGTTACTTAACACCAGGCGTTTGTTGGGGACTTATAAAAATGTGGCTTTTAAGTTACCTGGGCAGGTATGATTGGGTACTCGTTAACCCCAAAGTGCTTACCCCGCGCAACCGCCTCTACTGTAAGCTTTTACACCACGCCATTATTCCGCAAATGGATTACACCCGCCCGGTTAGTGTTTCATATGAACGGCTACTTAAACAATTGGGGGCTACCCACGTAAACACTGCTTACGAACTTCCCCTTTGCCCACCACACCGTGCCTATGCCCGCGCATTTTGTGAACAATACCACTTAACCCCGGGGAAATTCTGGGCACTAAACCCCACCGGGGCCACAGAAGAACGCACACTAGCTATTACGCAACTAAACGCCTTGCTCACCGCCTTGCAAACCGCCGGGTACCCCGGCGTAGTGCTGGATTATAAAAACCAGTTTACAGCTTTAGGCCCTGCGGCCGTGCGGTGCACCACAAACGGTGTGCTGGAAACTGCCGCCGTCTTAGAGCAAGCAGCCGGCGTGATTAGTGTAGATACCGGTATCGTACACGTGGCCGAGGCCCTACATAAAAAAATGCTGGTACTTTTCGCACACGACCGCTATTCCTTGCCTCCCAATAATCACGTATTTTGGGCATCACGCCAACCTACTACGCGCTGGGTGCAAAGCCCGGGTAGCGTCAAAGAATTGCCGCCACAAACTTTATTGGAAGCCCTGGCCCCGCTACTTATCCGCTAGGCCCCGTCAGCGCGCCCGAAAGTTTTGTATAATTTAACTATATTATTCTAGGAGGGGACTATGTCCAAAATTTGTTCGCCGTTGCAAACTGCGCGTGCTGCGTTTCAGCCCACGCTACCTGCTATTTTGAAAAAAGGCCCGGCCTTTGTAAAACCC
Organism: Elusimicrobiaceae bacterium; assembly: GCA_045612945.1. GTDB lineage: Bacteria > Elusimicrobiota > Elusimicrobia > Elusimicrobiales > Elusimicrobiaceae > Avelusimicrobium. The sequence continues at coordinate 2,840 of JAZLAA010000042.1, read as the reverse complement.
AAATTGGGTAAAGCCACTCGGTCCGTGGCAGACCAAGCCAGCATTAAACGGATTTTCCCGCATACCTACGGTTTACCGCAAGTGTCTTTTGTAAAAGGAGCCAACCCAGCCGTAGCCAAAAAAACTGTGCGCGTAGGGGTGGTGCTTTCCGGCGGTCAAGCCCCGGGCGGGCATAACGTGATTGGTGGCCTATTGGACGGGCTTAAAAAGGCCAATGCAAAAAATAAACTCTTTGGTTTTTTAGGCGGCCCCAGCGGTATTGTGGAGAACAAATGGGTGGAAATTACCCCCGCTTTAATGAAGGACTATCGCAACACCGGCGGGTTTGATTTAATTCAATCTGGCCGTACCAAAATTGAAACGGACGAACAGTTAGCAGCCGCTAAAAACAATCTGCTTAAAAATAAAATGGATGCTTTGGTCGTAGTAGGGGGGGACGACTCCAACACCAACGCCTGCATGATTGCCGAATACTTAAAACAGCAAGGCGTAGATATTGCTGTCATTGGCGTACCGAAAACCATTGACGGTGACCTAAAAAACGAACAAATTGAAACGTCCTTTGGGTTTGATACCGCCACCAAAATTTATGCCGAGCTGGTAGGCAACATTGAACGCGATATGAACTCGGCCCGTAAGTACTGGCACTTTGTGCGTTTAATGGGCCGCAGTGCCAGCCATATTACCTTAGAAGTAGCTTTAAAAACCCACCCCAACGTAGTGCTGGTAGGCGAAGAAGTGCTTGCCAAAAAAATGACGTTAGGCCAAGTGGTAGGGCAACTGACCGACTTGATTGTAAAACGGGCCAAAGCCGGCAAAAACTATGGCATTGTGCTCGTGCCGGAAGGGCTGATTGAATTTATCCCGGAAATGAAAGAACTCATCAGCGCCCTAAACGACGCCCTGGCCGATCATGAACCCGCCTTAGCCAAACTGGCTACCCTAGCTGATAAAAAGGAATTTATCTTGGGCAAACTACCTAAAAAACTGGCCGAATTAATGCGTTCACTCCCGGCGGCTATTGCCAGCCAGCTGATGCTGGACCGCGACCCGCACGGCAACGTACAAGTTTCGTTAATTGAAACGGAAAAGCTCTTAGTAGAAATGATTAAAACCCGCCTGGCCGAGCTTAAAAAGCAAGGCAAATATACCGGCAAATTTTCCGCCATTACCCATTTCTTTGGTTATGAAGGGCGTTGTGGGGTACCGTCCACGTTTGATGCCAACTATACCTATGCGCTCGGCTATAACGCGGCAGTATTGGCGCTAAATAAATGCTCAGGCTATTTGTCTTCTGTTAAAAAACTTACCCAAAAAGCGCAAGATTGGCAAGTGGGCGGCGTGCCGCTTACCATGATGATGAATATAGAACGGCGCAAGGGCAAAGAAAAACCTGTTATTAAAAAAGCCCTGGTAGAACTCAAAGGCAAGCCATTTACTTATCTGGCCAAAGTACGCGCCGGCTGGGCCACGGACGACGTCTATGTCTTTCCGGGTCCTATCCAATTCTTCGGGCCGGCCGAAGTAACAGAATTAACCACCGTTACCTTGCAATTGGAACAAGGTAAAAAAGTGAAATAAAACACGGCGGTTTTGTTTGCGGCGGCAGCGTTAGCTGCCGCCTTTTTTATACCTAAAGCTGACCGGGCCAGCCTTTATACTTCCCGTAAACCATCCTACCCGGTGGCGGTTTTTCTATAATATCATTATGCAGAATATCCGCAAGCAGCAAAAACAAACCGGCTCTTTTTATACTCCCTTGCCACTGGCGCGTTTGCTGGCAAGCGAGGTCCTTTCGTGCCTGCCACCCGCTACCGATTTAAAAACCTTACGCATTTTAGACCCGGCCGCCGGAGAGGGGGGATTATTACTACCCTTTGCACAAGAACTGATGAGGCGAAGGGCAATCAATGAACCTACCCGTTCCCCCGCGGAAATTTGGCAAGACATTTTGGCCCGGCAACTTTATGCAGCTGATATTTCAGCAAATGCATTAAAGAAAATCCCCATTCCGTCCGCACACCGCTACTGTGGAGATGCTTTGGGAGAAAAGGGCAGAAAATCTGTACTTACAAGGCTAGCTTGTGACGAGTTTGATATTATACTAGCTAATCCGCCGTATATTGGGCAGAAAGGACATGCCGAAATTTTTGATAAACTGCGTAAAAACCCCCTTTGGGCCCCATACGTAACCCCTAAAAATGATTTACTGTATTACTTCTTTTACCTCGCCCTAAAACTTCTAAAACCGGGAGGAATAGCCGGGTTTATTACGCCGCCCTATTTTGCCACCGCAGCGGGGGGAAAATTACTGCGCCAAACGCTGCAACGTGAGGCCACTTTTCTGCGCCTGATTAACTTTGAAGAAAAATACTTATTTCCCAACGTGGGCCAACACACGTTACTAAGCGTATGGCAACGCGGGGCCACACCTCAACTTTGTAAAATAGGGCTTGGAGAAGTGCAATATGTCCCCAACCAAAAACTATTTTATAGCCAAGAGGCTTTTTTGCAGACACGCCCTATCAGTCAGGGCACTTCCCTACTGGAACGTATGGCCAAGGCCCCGCATACCCTAGGTCAAATTGCCCATGTTTCTAACGGGCTGATGACCGGGTGCGACCGGGCTTTTATTTTAACCGACGCGCAAAAATCTTCCTTACCGCTAACCTCTCGCGAGCTTGCCCGGCTCAAACCGTTTTTTAAAAACTCGGACATTTCCCCTTACGTACCCCACACCCAGCCGCGGTTATGGCTGATTGACTTTTTTTGCCCGGCCGACAGACATTTGGATATAGCCCAGTTTCCCCATTTGCTTAAACACCTGTCCCAATTCAAAG
>JAZLAA010000041.1:0-10382 GCA_045612945.1 Elusimicrobiaceae bacterium | reverse complement strand
ATAGTGGGTATTTTAGCCGCCGTAGCTGTGCCACAATACCAAAAAGCAGTACGAAAAAGTCGTCTAGCTGAAGTGTGGACGACTTTGGATGCCATTAACAAAGCCCTTGTTGCTAAAAATCTGGAAATGGGAACCCATAATGCAGGGTACTCATTTGACCAATTAGATACTTCATTTGTAGATGCAAACGGAAACCGGGCCTCAAGTTATGCGTTTACGGGGAAAAGCCCTAAAGGTGGTACGGATCATTGTGCTTATATGATTGGTCAAGCCGATAGCGGTGTTGTAGCGGCTGTTGCACAGTGTGGTAATGCTATATTTAGTCTTAATGGCGGGAAAAAACATTGTTATGAGCTGGGTAATGATTGTGGCCTTTACGGTTTTTATAATGCAGGCACGGAGTGCGTCTCAGGTGGGGGCGGAACGGACAGTAATGGTTGTTTTGTAGAATAATTACTACTTATAACAACCCCCGGCTTTTAGGCCGGGGGTTTTAATATCTGTTTAGAAAGTCAGTTCGTGGAACTGTTCTTGCGGCACTTTGTCCATGGCGGTTACAGTGTAGGGAACGGTGTCAAAATCAATTTTGGTTAAATCAATTTTGCGAATGGCCGAGTTGTACATGGTGCGGTAGTAAAACGTAGGGTGGGTTACATCACTTACCGCCGTCCACTGCGTAGCACTAGGCATATCCGGAATTGGTTCCCCCGGGGCATATTCGGCGCCAATGGGCAAATCAAAGTTGTTTAAAATGTGAAATGCCTGCGTAACAGCTGCATATTTATCCGCCGGAACAGGGGCCGTTTGCACATAAAAGAATGCACGTACCAAGCGGGACGGCGGGGTTAAATCGCCGGGTAGGCCCATTAGGTTAGTGCCTCCACCAAACGAAAATAAATGTGCGCCGCCCATAGTTTTGTCGGGCGTTTCGCCTCCGGACAGGTGAATGTAGTTGTTGAGGTTGGCCTGGTGCCACGGAAAACTGGGGGAATTGGTAATCACACGTAAGTTGTTTTCATAAACGTGGCGTTGGCCTTGGTCGGTAATTTCTAGTACAACGCTGCGGCCGGAAGCGTCGCTAATGCGCCAGTGGCCGGTAGCGTAATGACCGTTTTTATCCGGCTTGGCAATGGGAATAATTTCAATTTTTCCCAGGCCTTTTAATGCTTCGTCCACCGTGGCAAAATTAGTCAGCATATAACGCACCAATTCCCCGTCGCTGACGGATTGACGGCGGCGTTTGGGATTATAGGGGGTTAAACTGCCGTATTTATCAAAGTAAAAAATGCCCGCGTTTAACCCTTTTTCGTTGACCCCTTCCGTTACAAACGGGGCTTCCACGGTGCTGGCCCCAACGGCGCCATACTTGTTGTACCAAATGTGCCCGTTTTGGCCGCTGGGCGTAAGGGCCACATTTTTTAAGCCGCGCGGCATAATAACCAGTTTGCTGTTTAGGTTGCCGCCTTTCCATTCAATCGTGCGGGCTAAGAGTTTGGTACCGTCGGCGGCATCAATGGCAATACCGGTGCAAGCGGTAGCGGGCAGGTTGACCGTGCCGGCCAGTAACGCCGCCAGAGAAAGACTAAGTATTTTATTCATATTACCTCCTTTAGTTAGTTATAACTAGCCCTATTTAACTAAATCCATGTTCAAAAAGCACCTGAAAAAAGAGGTTAGTTATTTGACAAATCTGCCATGGGAAAAGTATCCTTATAGTATGAAGGGTTTATTTACGGTTATCGGCATGAATTGTACCTTATGCAAAATGCATGTAGAGGAGGCCGTACGTGCTTTGCCGGGCGTTACCCGGGCCGAAGTTGATTTGTTACAAAACCGGCTTAGCGTACAATATGACGATACCCAAGTATCCCCCGCACAGCTGATTGCGGCTGTTCAAAAGGCCGGCTATGATGCTTATGAGGTTTCGTCCGCGCCGCAAATTCCTACTGAAGAAACCACCCTTAAAAAACGGTTTTGGCTCTCTATTTCGTTTTTAATTCCGCTCATGCTAATTGCCATGGCGCATACAGAGGTTGTGCCGGCGGGATTGCAGGTGCTTTTGACAGCTCCCATTTTATGGTTCAACCGCCGTTTTTTTGTAAGTGGTTTTAAACAAATTTTTAAGGGAACGCCCACGATGGATAGTTTAGTAGCCGTTGGAGCGACGGCCGCCGTAGGGCAGAGCGGGTGGGCGCTATGTGTAGGCCGCCAGGGGTTATATTTTGAGTCGGCCGCCATGATTGTAACCCTGGTTACCTTGGGTAAGTATTTAGAAGCCCGTGCTAAGGCAAAAACCACGCGGGCCCTATCCGCATTAGCGCAGTTGTTGCCTTCCAGCGTGCAAGTACGGCGCAACGGGCAGGAAAAAACTATTCCTCGGGGTGAAGTAAAACTGGGCGATATTTTAATTATCCGCGCCGGGGAATCTGTGGGCGCAGACGGCGAGGTAGTAACCGGAGAGTGTAGTGTAAACGAAGCTGCCTTAACAGGGGAAAGTTTACCGCAAGAAAAACAACCGGGGGATTGGTTGTGTGCCGGCACATTATTGGAAAGCGGATATGCGGAAGTATTGGTAGCTAAAATAGGTACGGAAACAATTGTGGCACAGCTGATAACCCTGGTAGAACAAGCTACTGCCAGCAAGGCCCCTATTACGCGCCTGGCTGATAAAATAAGCCGGGTTTTTGTGCCGGTGGTTTTGGGGGTTTCTGCCTTAACGTTTGGAGTTTGGTACGCGGCGGTAGGAAATGTAGAACAGGCACTTTCGTTTGCTATTTGTGTGTTGGTTATTTCTTGTCCGTGTGCTCTAGGGTTGGCTACCCCCACCGCGGTGGCGGTAGGCATGGGAGTAGGGGCCAAACGGGGAATTTTGATTAAATCTGCCGCAATACTGGAGCGCGTGCGCCACCTGACTACCGTGGTACTGGATAAAACCGGCACGGTTACCACCGGGGAAATACACGTGGCGGGTCTATCCCCGGCATCTGGGCAGGACGAAACCAATTTACTGCAAGCCGCACTATCATTGGAGCAGGCCTCTGCTCATCCGTTTGCTAAGGCGTTGGTGGCGTATGCCAAGACAAAAGGGTTGGTTGCGCAACCGGTAGCCGGGTTTGAACAATTTCCCGGATTGGGAGTACGGGCGGGTGCGTTATGTGGCGGAAATTTAAAAGCTATGATTCAGTGGCATATCCCCGTGCCCCAAGGGGCGGAACAGATTGCTACGGCGGCAGCACACGGGCAGACGGTATTATTTTTTGCACAAGGTGAAAAATACCTGGGCAGTGTGGCATTTAGCGATACGCTAAAGCCCACTTCCCGTCAAGCAGTGGAGCTCCTTCAAAAAGCGGGGCTTCGGGTTCATTTACTAACGGGAGACAATGCCCAAACGGCCCGTTTCGTGGCCGACCAATTAGGCATTGAGATTGTGCGGGCGGAGGTTTTCCCGCACGAAAAACAAGCGTATTTGCGTACGTTACAAGCGGCCGGCGAGGTAGTGGCCATGGTGGGAGACGGAATCAATGATGCGCCCTCTTTAGCTTGTGCGGATGTGGGGATTGCGCTGGGTAGCGCAACGGAGGTGGCGGCGGACTCGGCCGATATTATTTTAATGCAAAATGATTTGCGGGAAGTGGCAATTGCATTGGCCTTGAGCCGCGCTATGCTACGTAACATTGAGGAGAATTTATTTTGGGCATTTTTCTATAATATACTATGTATCCCGTTGGCGGCCGGGGTGTTGTATCCGCATTTTGGGATTGCCTTACACCCTATGATGGCTGCGGCGGCTATGAGTATTAGCTCGCTGTGTGTGGTTACAAACGCACTGCGGCTTAATGGGTTTAAACCGCCCTTTCAAGAGGAGCTTTGTATGCAAAAAGTGTTGGAAATTCAAGGGATGATGTGTGGCCACTGTGCGGCTCATGTAGAACGTGCTTTAAATGCGTTGCCCGGTGTAAAAGCAAAAGTGGATTTGGTCCAAAAAATAGCCCGGATAGAGGCGGCTAGTCCCGTGGATGACAGCGTACTGATAGAAACTGTAAAAAATGCCGGGTATGAAGTGGTAGCTATTCATTGAACGTGCGTACGGTAAAAAGGAGAATACCATGAAAAATTTTGGATTTGTAAAAGTAGCGGCGGGGATTCCTGTAGTGCAAGTAGCGCATCCGGCCGAAAATGCCGCCCGGATGCTTACGGTGCTTAAACAAGCGGCCCAAGCGGGGGTGCGCGCGGTAACATTTCCGGAGTTATCTTTAACAGGATATACTTGCGGAGATTTGTTTTTACAACCCACGTTGCTGGAAGCCGCCGAAAATGCTTTAGTCGGTCTTTTGGGCCAAACCAAAGCGTTGGACGTGGTCTTTATGGTAGGGTTGCCGGTGCGGGCCGGAGCGGTACTACTCAATGCGGCCGCCGTATGTTACAAGGGTAAAATTTACGGGGTGGTCCCTAAAACCTATTTGCCTAATTACCAAGAATTTTACGAAGGGCGTTGGTTTGTACGGGCGATGGCCTTTTCCGGTGAAGAAGTTACTCTGTGCGGCCATGCCGTACCGGTGGGGACGGATTTATTATTTCAGGCCGGGGGAATGTCATTTGGTGTAGAAATTTGTGAAGATTTGTGGGCCACGGTTCCTCCCAGCAGTGGGACTGTACTGCAAGGGGCGCACGTTATTTTTAATTTATCGGCCAGCAATGCGTTAGTGGGCAAAAATGCCTATGTGCGCCAATTGGTAGCACAGCAATCAGCTCGCGGGTTGTGTGGGTATGTATATGTTTCGTGCGGGGTGGGCGAATCTACTACGGACGTTGTGTTTGATGCAAATGCCCTTATTTTTGAAAACGGGAAAGAATTGGCCTGTTCTGTGCGTTTTGGCTCAAACGCGCAGTTGGTTTGTGCGGAAGTAGATGTGGAACGGCTAGAACATGAACGGCGGGTAAATACTTCTTTTCGCACCGATACCGCTTTGGAAACCGCGGCCCCGTACCGGGTTATTCCAATAAACCAGCCGGTGGCGGCTGTTAAAAAATTAACCCGCCCCGTGGCGGCGTTGCCGTTTGTGCCCGGAGGGGACGTATTAAACCAACATTGTGAAGAAATTTTTAATATTCAAGTAACGGGGTTGGCTTCGCGGTTGGTGGCAGCGCAAGCGCAAAGTGCCGTAGTGGGAATTTCCGGCGGTTTGGATTCCACTTTGGCTTTGCTGGTAACGGTACGCACGTTTGACAAACTGAAACGTCCGCGTAAGCAGATTATTGGGGTTACGATGCCCGGTTTTGGTACGACAGACAGAACCTATACCAATGCGCTTTCTTTAATGAAACAATTGGGTATTACGTTTAAAGAAATTTCTATTAAAAACGCGTGTGAACACCATTTTAAGGACATTGGACATAACCCCCGCGAACATAATGCTGTGTATGAAAACGCCCAAGCGCGTGAGCGTACCCAAATTTTAATGGATATTGCCAACCAAACTGGCGGTTTAGTAGTGGGGACGGGGGATTTGTCTGAATTGGCGTTGGGTTGGTGCACGTATAATGGGGATAATATGTCCATGTACGGGGTGAACGGCGGAGTGCCCAAAACACTTGTGAAGTCCTTGGTGCAATGGGTGGCCGCGTACGAAACAACCGATAAAAAAACGCAGGCCGTACTTACGGATATTGTAGCTACCCCCATTAGCCCGGAACTCCTGCCGGCCGATAAAAAAGGCCATATTGCCCAAAAGACCGAGGATCTGGTGGGGCCGTATATGTTGCACGATTTCTTTTTGTATTACTTCTTACGTTGTGGATTTGGACCGGAAAAGATTTTATTTTTAGCCAAACACGCTTTTGCCGGGCAGTTTAAAGAAGCGGAAATTAAAAAATGGCTTACGGTATTTATCAAACGCTTTTTCAGCCAGCAATTTAAACGCTCTTGCCTGCCGGACGGGCCCAAAGTAGGCAGTGTAGCACTATCCCCGCGGGGGGATTGGCGTATGCCCAGTGATGCTACATGCACCACGTGGCTTAAGGAAATAAAATAACTTTATTTTTCGGCCTTGGTTACCAAGGCTTCCACCAATTTGTGCCGGCGGAATTTGCGGGTTTCTAAGAGCAGGCCGTCTGCGGCAAATTTTTCATTTTTGGTAGGGGTGTGGCCTAATTTCTCAGTTACCCACTGAGCTACGGTTTGGGCAGGATTTAACCCGCTGGGTGCTGACACTTGTAAAGCTGAAAACACTTCTTGCATTTTAGCGACCGCACTGACAACTACGCTTTCCCCAAACGGGCGGATATAGGCGGAAGAGAAATCATATTCGTCCTCAATTTCGCCCACCAGTTCTTCAAAAATATCTTCCAAGGTTAAGATGCCGGTTGTTTTTTCTGCGTTGGTTACCAAGCAAATGTGTTGCTTGGTTTTCATCAGTTGCTGTAGGGCGGCAGAAATGAGGGTGCCCTCTTCCAGTTTAATAATGGGGCGCACAATGGAACGTGTGGAGGTGTGGGCACTACTGGTTTTAGTGGAAGAAAAAATGTCTTTAAAATTTAAGTAACCGATAATGCTTTGGCTATCTTGTGGGTTTTCTAATACTGGGAAGCGCGTGTGCATATCCAGGTGGGCTTTTAAGAAGGTTTCGGCAATACTGTCGCTTGCGTACAAAAAATACACTTGCTCCAGGGGTACTTGAATTTCCGCAATCGTGCGTACACAAAACTGGGCGGTGGCCAGCACTATTTTTTCTTCCGCCTGGCCAAATAAACGCGAGGACGACGCAATGGCCGCCGCGGTGCGCAGGTCGGTAAGGGCCGCTTTTTTAGCGGTTTTGGGGTCTTGGGCGGTTATGGGGGCGTTGCGGGTGCACAAACGTACTAAATTTTCCATAACAGTCACTAAGGGCAATAGCAGGGTGTATACAATTTTCATAACGGGTGAAAGCCGCAGTACCACCCACTCTTTGTTTTTAATAGCGTAGGTTTTGGGAACTAGTTCGGAAAATACAATTGTTACAAAACTAAGCGGCAACACCACACATGCAATGGCCACGGCATGGGCCGCGGGGCCGGTAATGCCCAGCTTGGCTAACAAAGGGGTAAAAGCGGTTTCGGCCCCAGCTCCACCCATGGCAGCGGCAACAGCCCCCACTAGCGTAATGCCAATTTGGATGACTGCCAAACTGCCTTCCAGGTGGTCTTTCATAAACAACGCGGCCTGTGCGCCGGAGAGGTTCTCTTGAAACAAAACCGCCACTTTGGTGCGGGAAATAGAAGCTAACGCCATTTCATACGCAGCCAAGAGGGCATTTAATGCCAACATGGAAATAATAATGGATAGGGTCATCGCCTAATATAGTAGCATTTTTGCTATAATAAATTTAAGTACCCGGCTTAGTACTTTTATTCTTATTTTGGCCACGAACTTACTATAGGAGAAATTATGTCAGACCGCTTCGCCGATGCCGCCCAAATTTTAAAAGAATTTGGCAAAGACGCTGCAAAACTTATTCCCATTCTGCAAAAAGTGCAGGATGCCTACGGATTCTTACCCGAAGATATTATGCGCTATATTGCCAACGAGCTTGAAATTTCGCCCGCCCGCGTATTTGGTGTGGCGACTTTTTTTGCCCACTTTGCCACTACCCCTAAAGGCAAACACATTGTGCGTGTGTGCAATGGTACTGCGTGTCACGTAAAAGGATCGGCTGCGGTTATTAACATGGTGCGCGAAGTACTTAAATTAAAACCCGGACAAGATACCACCGAGGACGGACTATTCACACTGGAGTGTGTATCTTGCTTGGGGGCCTGCGGCTTGGCCCCGGTGATGGTCATGGACGAAACCGTTCATGGTCAAATTACGGCCCAAAAAGCATCCCAAATTATTGACGAAGTACGTAAACTGGAGGCTTCCCATGCCTAAACAAGAAATTGAAAAAATTGCCAAAGAATATAACGACGCTTATAAAAAAATTACCGGCCGCGTAGTTATCTGTGGCGGTACCGGTTGTATTGCGGGCGGTTCCTTAAAGGTGTATGAAGCGTTCCAACGGGAAATGGAAAAACGCAACGTGGGTTTTTGTTTGCAAATCACGAAGGATTGCCACGAAAATTATTTAAGCTTAAGCGGTTGCCGCGGGTTTTGTGCCATGGGGCCGCTGGTGAGTGTGGGGGATATTTTTTACACGAAAGTAAAACCCGAAGATGTCCCCGAAATTGTAGAAAAAACCGTTTTAAAAGGCGAAGTGATTGACCGCCTCTTGTACCATAACCCGGCTACCGGAAAAACCTCCAAAACTATTGAGGACATTCCCTTTTATGCCAAGCAAGAGCGCATTTTGTTGCACGATTGCGGCCGCATCAACCCTGAAGATATTAACGAATATATTGCTCACGGCGGTTATGCCCAAGCTAAACGCGCCTATACGCAAATGACGCCGGAAGAAATTTGCAAAGAGATGACAGAGTCCGGCCTGCGCGGGCGCGGCGGAGCAGGGTTCCCCACCGGCAAAAAATGGGAATTTACCCGCATTGAAGCCGGCGAGAAAAAATATGTAATTTGTAACGCTGATGAGGGTGACCCGGGTGCATTTATGGACCGCTCTGTGATGGAAGGCAACCCCAATGCTGTTTTAGAAGGGATGATGATTGCCGCACGTGCCATTGGCGCAGATGAAGGATATGTTTATGTGCGTATGGAATATCCGTTGGCTATTAAGCGTATCCGTAAAGCTATTGAACAGGCCGAAGAAAAAGGTATTTTGGGAAAGAACATTTTTGGTTCGGGCCTCAACTTTAAAATTAACGTAATGGAAGGTGCCGGCGCGTTTGTGTGCGGCGAAGAAACGGCTTTAATTGCTTCCGTGGAAGGTAAACGCGGCATGCCGCGCGTAAAGCCGCCATTTCCCAGCCACAGCGGGCTTTTTGGGAAACCCACTGTTATTAACAATGTAGAAACCTTAGCTACGGTGGCCAAAGTATTTGAAATGGGTGCCAAGGAATTTAAGAAAATCGGCACGCCTACCAGCGCGGGTACTAAAACATTTGCCGTAACCGGGCATATTGCCAACACGGGCCTGGTGGAAGTGCCGATGGGAACCACCCTGCGCCAAGTGATTAATGATGTGTGCGGTGGTACGACCAAGGACGACGGTACCGTGGCGCCGGAATCTTTTAAGGCGGCGCAAATCGGTGGGCCGTCTGGCGGATGCCTTACCAAAGCCCATCTGGACGTAGGTTTGGATTACGATTCTTTAAAAGCCGCAGGGGCCATGGTTGGTTCCGGCGGGCTGGTAATTATGAACGAAAAGACCTGCATGGTCAATGTGGCGCGGTTTTTCTTAGAGTTTACCCAGCGCGAATCATGTGGGAAATGCGTGCCCTGCCGCGAAGGAACCGAGCAAATGCTTTCTATGCTTAACGATATTGTAGAAGGGCGCGGTACCTTAAAAACGCTAGAAAATTTGGAAGATTTAGCTAAAGCGGTGCAAAAGGCCTCTCTCTGCGCGTTAGGGAAAACAGCACCCAACCCGGTGCTTTCTACCTTAAAGCATTTTCGCGATGAATATATAGCCCATGTGGTAGAAAAACGTTGCCCGGCCGGGGTGTGTAAAGCCTTGGCCCGCTACGAAATTGACCCGGCCAAATGCAAAGGTTGCGGTATGTGCAAACGCGCTTGCCCGGTGCAAGCCATTAGCGGAACGGTGGGCAAACCGCATCAAATTGACCCCAAGAAATGTATTAAATGCGGTAGTTGTAAAGCCACTTGTAAATTTGGCGCGGTGAGCGTAAGCGCGTAGGAGAATGGTATGGAAAACAAAGGATTTGTAAACATTGAAGGTAAACAAGTAGCCATTGAGGGCGAGCGTAATTTACTGGAGCTTATCCGCAAGGCTAATTTTAATATTGTTACTTTTTGCTATCACCCGGAACTGGCTGTGTATGGTGCGTGCCGGTTGTGTTTGGTGGAAGTAGAAGGGATGGGTATTGTGGCTTCGTGTACGGTGGCTCCTAAAGATGGAATGAAAGTGCGCGTCAATAGCGACGAAATCCGCCGTCTGCGCCGTATTAATTTAGAGCTCTTGTTAGCTTCCGGCAACCACAACTGCACGTTGTGTTCTAAATCCGGCAACTGCAAATTGCAAAAATTGGCCAAGGATATGGACGTAACGGAAATCCGTTTTAAATCCAAAAAAATTGATTCCCATAAGGATGCCACTTCTCCTGCGTTAGTGCGCGACCATAGCAAATGTATTTTGTGCGGCAACTGCGTGCGTATTTGTAACGAAGTTCAAGGGATTGGCGCTATAGACTTTGCTTTCCGGGGGTTCCGCTCCAAAATTGCTACTGCTTTTAACAAAGAGCTGGGCCAAAGCCACGAATGTGTATCCTGCGGCCAG
>JAZLAA010000040.1:0-10766 GCA_045612945.1 Elusimicrobiaceae bacterium | reverse complement strand
CATGTACAAATTTTAACCCCGGCTGAAGAAATCCCTCCGGCCCCAACACCTACCGAGTCCCCTTGTTTTGTACATGGAGCCCCTATGTATTTGCCCGCAGAAGAAATTTTGTTTGCCGGGCCACACCGCTTGTTGATACGCTCTCATACGTACCATACCATGACGGGGTATTGCGGTTCCCCTGTGTTATCAAACGGGCAAGTAATTGGTGTACACGTGGCAGATTATGCGCCTTCATACATTAAACAGGCTCCGTGGGCTTCTCTATTGGAACCAGGCCCCATTCCTGCCCATGGGCTTCATGTGGCTTCTCCTATTCAAAATGTACGTGCTTTGGCGGTAGCCGTAGAAATGGGAAATACACAAGAATCTAAAACCGTGCTTAAAGTATTTGGAAATCCGATTGCTTCCATTACCCCGGACGAATTTGTGTATTCCGTTCAGCTGTTGCGTGAGGGAAAGGTCCAGCAGACCTTATACGCCCACCCGTTTATGGATTTTGAAAAGTTGGAAGAATTTTTTGAATTGCAAGAAAATGATATTTTGCGTATTAACCTGATTCACCCCAAAACAATTATTACCCTTTCCCAAATGCGTTCTTATGATGTAAATGTTTCCAGCGGGAAGGTAGTTTCGTCTTTTTCTTCTACTACCGGCCTTGATCCCTAGCTTATAAGTTGAATATCCACTTCTTAAAAAGTTATAATAGACTATCTTATAAAAGGAGCGTTTCATGAAAGACATTACCCCTAACCGCGTGAGTGCGGCTGTTATTTTTGTACCTTTTTTGCTACTGGTGTTGGTATGGGCGGCATTTAGCTCTTACTTTACGGTATCTGCCGGTACGGTGGCCGTAAAATTGCGCTTTGGTAAACTGGTGGGAGCCTATGGCGAAGGGATTCACTTTAAAATGCCGTTTATTGACAGTGTAGAAAAATTTTCCGTGCGTATTAAAAAAGATTCGTTTGATACGGAAGCGTTTTCTAAAGACTTACAGACCGTGGGCCTTACGTTGGCCGTAAACCACCGCATTTTGCCTAACACGGTGGAATCCATTTACCGCAACTTGGGGCCGGAATACACTACTACCATTTTAAAACCTATGGTAGAAGAATGGACCAAAGCGGTGATTGCCAAATACTCCGCAGATAGCTTAATTGCCAACCGTGTGGAAGTAGCCCGGGAACTTAACGAAATTTTAAAAGCCAAAATGGCCGAAAAAGAGGTAATTGTTTCCGATATTGCCATTACAAATTTTGAGTTTTCCAAACAGTTTTTAAAAGCGGTAGAAGAAAAACAAATTGCCGAGCAAGAAGCCAAACGTGCCACCAACCTGGTGGAAAAAGTCAAAAAAGAAGCGGAACAAAAAATCTTGCAAGCTGAGGCGGAAGCTAAATCCCTGCGCTTACAGCGCGAAGTGGTGTCGGACAATCTTATTAAGTTGCGTCAAGTAGAAGCCCAACTTAAAGCCATTGATAAGTGGGACGGCCGCATGCCTACCTATATGGCCGGCGACCAAATGCCTTTTGTAATGGCTAAATAGATAACGGTATTAATGTAAAAGAGCGAGGGCACAAGCCATTCGGTTGTGCCCGGGCTTTTCAATAATCCATTAACTTTGTGCCTCGTAAATTTCCCAATCTCCTGGGTCTAATTGTATGAAGGTGTCGCATACCATTTTCCCTTTAGGAGAAGTTCTAGGGCTGTACCAGCAGCCTCGTGTTTTTCTATTATCAACACTTCCTTGGTATGTATAATACCTAGTCAAAAAAATTTCACTGTCTCCTAAGATATTGCCAGAGGTTGTAAATGTTACGCTAAAAAAATAGGCTACTGCTTGTGACGAACCGCCGATACTAGCTGTCCAAGAACCGTCTTTGGAGGTACATGTCTTATCTGTACAAGAACTAAACCCGCTTTTTAGGTCAATATCCAATTTGTCCAATGTTATATTCCCTAAAGAAGACAGACCATGCTGTAGGACATACATTTCTAAGGCCTTTTCGGCTGCATTTCTAAAAACTAACATCTCAGTGACTCGTGATTTGATTACTGCTTTTTGGTATTGCGGCACGGCTACCGCGGCCAGAATACCCATAATTAATACCACAACTAACAACTCAATAAGCGTAAAACCCCGCCGGGTATTTTTATTTTTCATTTTGTTTCCTTTCTACTTATACTTATTCGGGCTCAAGGGCAACAAAAAACGGCAGTCGTCTTTGAGCCTATCTGCTGACCCAAAAATAACAGCCGTAGTTTGCCGTTCGTATGAACGGCAAACATTCAGCATAAAACAAACGGGTAATTAGTCCGCCTATTTTGTGCCTAAGAAGGCTGTTCTTGGCGCAGATATGGCCTTTGGTTTCCCAAAAGCTATCCGTATTCTCTTATACGGTTCCAAAAACAGATTAAATTGTATTTAAACGCCCGGCGGCGTGAGGTTTTGTATCCTCCTCAAATAAGATACTTTATTGTAGCACATCTACCCCATCCAAAGCTACTTGGCAAGGGCAAAATTATTACAATCAAATTAGTTATTTACCAAACACGGCAATCGGGTGGCAATTTCGTTAGATAAAGCACGCATAGGTGCGTGATAGGGGATTTGCGCTTGGGCCGCTTCTAACAAGGTGCGTCCATTGGCGGAGCTTAAGGTGCGGATTTCACGACAGTAAATTTCTTGATTTTGGCGGAAAATATCTTCACTGGTTCCGCGCAAACGCGAAAGCTGGGCTTGAAAAGCGGTATTTTTTTGTTTCAGCTGGGTATGCGCGTAAAGCGGGCGAAACGTATCGGCATGTCCGGCGTTAATTTGGGCGTGCAACGGGGATTCGCCCAGTTGGTTTTTCTCTTCCACCAAAGAAGCAATCATTTTGGGGGCCTTTGCCCCATAAAAATGACGGATTAAAGCGCCTAATGTGCGCACCGTGTCTGCGTTTTTAGCCACGTGAAAGATGTTGTTGCCGTATTTATCTTTTACCGTTAAAAATTGGCCGCTGGACGGATAGGAAGTTACACCAGCCAAAGTTTGTGTGTCCCCTTGGCGGGCCAGTTTGATAATAAGCGGGGTTCCGTAGGCATCGGGGGCTGTCAAATAGTTTTCCATCCCTTGGGCGGTGCGGGTTGTTAAAGCAAGCTCCAAACGATCTTTCCCCTCTTGCGGCTGGGCTAAAAGCAAGCAAGGGGCTAACAAGAAAACGAATAGGCAAAGGCAACGGTTTATATGCTTCATATTACTTCCTCTTTTTATAGTATGCGAAAATAAGTTTGCTCAAACGAGGGCCCTAGGGCCCATAGGAATTAGGCCAAAAGGCCCAGAGAAACCTAGGACCTTTTTTATTTGCACAACATTTCTAAGTTTTCTATCATATCTTTGGAGACGTTTAAATTGTTATGTTACGGTACTGCACTCAACCTATGGAGCCGACGAGCCAGTGCCTGCCCGAGCGAGTTCATTCGCTCTTTACGGGCAGCGCGTGCAGGGGCCGTTATTTTATTTTTCCCACACTCTCGCAAATTTTTAGAAACAAACAAGCTGTATCCTATACTATATACCTGCAGTGCATTTTACAATCTGATTTATATAGGGCTAAAAGTATCTTTCAAATAGGTCTTTTAGCCCTGTTTTTTGGCCTACAAACATTACACAATATAAGTAGAACGGAGGTTTTATGCAAAAGCTACTTGCGCTAGTGCTAAGCGTGAGTGTTTTGGTTAGTAATTTTCCCCCGGCCTGGAGTCAAGCCCAGGTAGGGCGTGCGTTGATGAGTAGTGGGAGGAAACTTCCCTCCTCTGCACTAAGGGGAAAAACCAGTTCCTTTTCTGCCGCGTTAAGCCGGAGTGTCTTTGAACAAACGGTGGTAACGGCAGGAGCTTTGCGTGCACGGATTTTGGCCGGGCAAACAGACGGTATAGCACAATATATTTTATCCCGTCCGGCCGCTTTACAGGCCCCATTACTTCGCAATGAATTTGTTTCTTTATCCCTTATTCCTCAAGCTGTTACCCCGGCCCAACGCTTGCAAGCGGCTGAGCAATATGTTTCCCGATTACAAAATACACATCAAACCCTCCAGGTATCTTATAACGATTTAACTTCCTTTTTAACCGCGCAAGAAGCCGGTGCCCGGCCTCAACAAGCCCAAGCCGTGAGCGATTTGCTAGCCGATGCCTCTGCCTTGGGGCTGGTAGGCACGCGGGACCAAGCCCCCGTTTTGGTTGATTTTTATAAGCAGGCCCAAGGCACTTTATTTGAGGATACGGCCGCGTTAATTGCGGCGCGCGGTTTGTTGCGGATGCAAGCGTATGAGGAACTGTCCACTTTGCTGGCAGAGGCGGCTGATAAGCCCGTGTTAAAAGCCACAGCGGTTTACTGCCAAGAGGAAGGGCTGGCAGTAGAAATCCCGGCCCCGTTGCAAAATACCGTTTCTCCGCAAGCCAACTCCCAGTTGGCTAATTTTTTGGAAGGGTCCTTTGTTCCTAATCGCTTACATGCAGACCCTTCCGTAAGAGCCACCCGGCTTTGGATAGGGTTAAATCATCCGGCGCAAACTGTTTCGCCTGAAGCGGCTACCAGTACGGCAAGCCATACACCTAGTTCTGCCTCTTCGCAAGACGTTCCTGCTTCAAGCCAGGCAGTTTCCATCTCATTTAACAGGCCACGCCGTGCCGCTTTGCAAATACAAGTGGTGGAGCCGGTAGCAATCCCCACGGCCGAAGTTACCCAGCCGGCCGCGCAAGCGGCCCCGCAGACGGCGGCAGCAGTGGTCACTCCTTCAGCCCCGCGAAGCCCGGCTGTACGTTCTGCTTCCAGTGCGGTGTTATACAGTGGATTCCCCTTATTTAGCCTAATCAATGTTACCAAACGGATTTGGGCATGGGCGCGTGGCCAGGGTAAAAAGGCACAGCCTGAACAAGCCCCTTATGAAGAACCGGGGTTGCATGAGCGCTCTAACCGCCCGATCTATGCGCTGGCCGAAGAAGAAGGTACCGCTTTGGAAAGCCAAGATTTATTGGGAAATATGTCCAACGAGGACTTGGTATTAGTGGGGGAGGACGGATTTAAACTTACTTTAGAAGATGAAAACAAAGTAGAACACATTTTGCACAACGTAGAGTTGGAAGTAAGCTCCTCTGTAAAGAATTTTTCTACAAAATACAACCGCCTGGCATTAGATACAAATTACATTTTTGAACTGCGTAACCAAACCCTCCCGGCTACCCGTCCAGACCATTTTTACTTTTTACTTTCCACCGCCAACGGAGAGTTTGGCCAATTATTAGAAGGGGCCAAAGCTCTACAAATGCACCGCCCTCTTCGTGTTAAAATTCAGCGTACGGCTTCGCCTAAAAAAACTGTTACGTTGCAAGTGGTAGGCGAAGATTTGGCCGCTGGGAAAGTGTTGGCGGATGTGGATATGTCTTTACTAACACAAGCCGGGGTGAAAGACGGAATTGGGGAAGGCAAGATTTATTACTACAATAATACCTTATATTTCCGCTCCAAAAGTGGAGAGGTGTTCCCGCTTACCGATGCATTTGTCCGTTTACCAAAAACAGAAAGCAGATACTGGACGAAAATTTTACAAATGTACCCGCAAACCAAATTTCACTTAGGGGTATTTGCCACACAAGATAAAATGCCGCCCGTTACCTATTTGGTGCCTATGGAACAAATCGGGTTAGGCAAAACACTCTCTCCGGTTTTAAACGATATGGCCCATTTGGGCGAAGATACCTCCAGCGTGATTATGTCCAGCATCAACAACGTACTTCCGGGCCTCATGGTATTTGTGCATCCGCTACTTAAAAGATACGGCGAAGCCGCAGTGTTACGCGTCGGGGCAGCGATGTTCTCTGTAGGAGGTCTTACGGCATTGGCTTCGGGTTTTTATGGGCACGCCGGCGACCAAATTAGCAATTTACAATTAGCAGGATTTATCGTATCCAGTATTTGTATTGCTTTAGGAACCAGCTTGACCCGTTTTGTACAAAACTTAGTTATGAGTGCTAACCGCGGGATTGTGCCACAGGCCAGTTCTTTTAAGAAAGCCCCAAAAGTGGTTAATGCACAAGCGCAAGGGGTTACCTACGATGCTTCTTACTTAGCCAAACGGATGCGTGAGGTGTTTACTAAAAAATCCTCCGAATCTTTGCGAGATGTGGTGTATTTTCAACGTGGGGCTATGTTTAAAAACTTAGGAACCATGACGTTTTTGGCCCTGCCTTGGTTGGCAAATTGGTTGGGTAAGATAACCTGTGGAGTAGATTTGGGGTTAGATTTTTCAGCCAGCTATGTGCCCTATACACTTTACAGCTTGTATACCCTGCGCCGAATTATGAAAACGCAATATAAAGATGCTTACCCGCGCGATTTGACCATTTTGACCAACAATTTACAAGATACACAATCTCGCCAATTTGTGGAAATTGCCAAAATAATTCCCGAACAGGTAACGGCTCAACATCCAGTTATTCAGGAAGTTGCCCGGCAATTAAAGAGTGCCATAGAGGCATTAGCTCCGGTGGCGGCGCGGCAAAATAACTCCTCCATTTACAAAATGGCATTACAGTATGAAGAGCAATCCTTACAAGAAATTAGCGAACTACTGCGTTTAGCCGGTCGTGAGGAGGCACAAGTACAAGCCGTGCGAGAGGCCTTACAAAGTAATTTTGATAGTTTGGGCCATCGGGATGTAAACGATTGGAAAAAGGCCGGCAAAGTAGCCTTAATGACCGGTATGCCTGCCGCTTTGACGGCTATGACCATGGCCACGTTTGGGGAGCTGGGATTATCTAACGAGTTCGCCTTCTTTATGCGTGAGATTTTAGGCAAAGGGACCGCGGCTACAGGTGCGACGGGGTTAATTTTGTATGGCTTTATGTTTGGGTGGCGTATTATTGGGAACTGGCTTAGCCAGCGTTTAAGCGGAGGGAGCATGTATTTGCTGTCTTCGTTAGCCTCCATAGGCGGGCCTGCTTTGATGGCTTTGGGGGTTGCTAATCAGAGCACCGCGGCTGTAATAACTGGGGCAATCGTAGCCGTATTTGGAACGAGCAACTTCTTCTCGCAGATGTATGAATATATGACGGGATTGTACCCCAAATATAAACGTGAAATTTCGCTTTTAATTAACTTGACCATGCCATTGGCGGCCGTACCTATGGGGTACCTGCGTAGTGACGCGGTGCGCGCCATACCGGGCTTAGGTGTTTCTTTGGTAGGGCTTGCCATGTTGGGTAGCGTAATCTTTACTCCCGGGATGTTAGCTAACTCCAGCATAGTATATGCCGCTAAGCGTAGTTTGCAAAAGTTAAGTTCGGGGATAGCTAACTCTAGCGTTGGAAAGGCTACCAGCCAAGGTTGGCAACAATTCAAAACCAATTTAAAGAACTATTGGAAAAAGGTGGACGGGAACCAAATGCCGGCCCCTGGCGGATTTGTAGGAATGGAGAGTACGGCTCATCATGCTTCTGGCGCCCCCGTTGCCCCGTAAATAAAAACGATTCAATCAAAACTACTACCCCCGGGCTGTTGTTGAGCCCGGGGGAGTTGTTATTTAATTAAGAGGTTGGCTTACACTGGGGGTTGCATACATGCCTCCAGAAATTAGATCTCCGGTAAGCCCATATAAAGAACACTTGGCTCCGTAACATTTTTGGCCAGCATTATCTAATGTAATATATACCGTATCATCCCCTTTCTCAAACATAAACAGTGCCAAGGGATTAGTAGGTTCACCCTCCACATAATATTTGCAATTACTCCACCCACCGGTCGGACAAGGAGTAGAACATAGGCGCTTACTCCCACCGGTACAAACGACAGAAGCATCCAACAATCCGGGGTTCCAATTAGTTATATCCTCTGAGTTTTCCGGATTAAACATGGCTGTTTGAGCCGCACGGCGAATCGTTCCTAAATTACTCCATATTCCAGCCAGTTTACTTTTTTCTACCGCTTTTTGGTATTGCGGTACAGCTACAGCCGCCAATATACCCACTATTAACACTACTACTAACAACTCTATGAGGGTAAACCCCCGGTTTGTGTTTTTCATACATTACTCCTTTAGGTTAATTTCAATTTAACTGCCTAGGAGCCATGCAAAAACGGCTGATATTGTGGAGACTCTAGCACGGGCCCACACCATAACAGCCGTAGTTTACCGGTTCTGCATACGCAGACCGATAAACAATCGGCACAACACAAGCGGCTTGCAATTCCGTTTATGTTGCACCTGTTATCGGCTGTTTTTGGAGTGCTAGAGTATTTGCTTACGCAATCCCCCGTATTCCACATACGGTTCCAAAAACAGTTCAAATTGTACTAATAGTATAATAAAAAAAGTCTGTTTATTCAATAAAAAACGCACGCGTCTAAAAACGCGTGCGTTTCTTTAGAAACTAACGGAATTATTTTTTAAGAGCCAAATATCCCATCAACCGGTAAATGAGTTTAGACACATTAAACTCCGTAATAGTATCGGCTTTGCGGGCACAGGCCTCTACAACATCTACCGCTACAATTTTTTTGTGTTTGATGACCTCGCGGAATAAATCCAGTGCTTCATACCACATAAATCCGCCGGGTTGCGGGGTTCCCGTGGCGGGAATAACCGACGGGTCAAATCCGTCCACGTCAATGGTAATGTACACGGTATCTGTAAGTTTTTTTAGCACTTGCGGGATAAGTTTTTTAATATCCCGGTTTTCGTGCATTAAAAAAGTAGTTACTTTGCCGGCATTACAGTACTGTTTTTCTTCGCTGGCTACACTACGAATACCCACTTGCACTACTTTTACTTGGCGCGAAGCCGGAAAAAGTGCACACGCGTGAGATTTGGGCGTGCCTTCAAATGTTTCGCGCAAATCCGCGTGGGCATCAAAATGCAAAATGCTTAAGTTTTTGTATTTATCAATGTAGGGTTGCGCTAAAGCTTGGGTAACGGTGTGTTCCCCGCCAATGTAAAAGGGAATGGCTTTGTATTTCATTAAATTGCGTACGGTTTTATCAATGTTTTTAAATACTGTATTGGTAGAACCTTTGCAACTAATGGCGGGTTGGGTATTGATGCCCAATTCCCACGTTTCGGTTTTGGTTTCTTCATCCCACAGCTCAATTTGGGTGGAAGCCTCTATAACGGCGGCTGGCCCCTTGGCGGTACCGTGCCCGTAACAAACCGTTTTTTCAAACGGTACGGGAACGACCACGAATTTACAAAGGTCTAGAGAGCTGTTTTTGCTCTCTAGACCCATAAACTTATCGGTTTGTACGTTATCGCTCACAACAATTCCGTGAATTTAGCTTACAAATACAGCTGCCGCAAGGACGGTAGTCCACACCCCGTTTGCACACACGGCAGATTGGGTAATGTTGGATGTGCGGACAATTTTACCGCTCATTTTCCAAATTTCTTCTTTTTTGTCCCAAGTGGTGTCGTTATCAAAGTCAATCCCCAGAGTGGTGGAAAGCATCAAAGCAGCCAAATCTTCGGCGTAATCGCCGGCTTGTTTGTCGGTTTCGCCAAAGCTATGGTGTTCGGAAAGGTATCCGTGGTGGGTGCGGTCTTTGGGAATGGCTACTCCAACGGAGGCCGCAATCATACGGCGGTATTCGTTGCTGGTATTGCGGCTGATGACGCAATGCAGAATTTGGCCCGGATGCAGTTTTTTAAGGCCTTTTTCCACCGGCACAGTTTTACAACCAGGCGGGAAAATGCTGGAAACAGGCACTAGGTTAAAGCTGGCAATTTTAGCGTCGCGCAGGGCTTCTTCAAAGCTGGCGAGTTTTTCTTTATGGCGGCCAATTCCTTTGGTAAGGAATATTTCTTTAGGTACAAAAGCTTCGTACATGGTTGTTTTCCGTTAGTTCCTCTATGTATGGATTTTAATACACCTTACATTATAACAAAATAAGAGTTTTGTAAAGTCCCATTTTTTAATGTACGAGGGGGGCTTGTTTTTAGGGGGCAAGTTTATTACACTATAGATACAATTTGAACTGTTTTTGGAACCGTATCAGTTACGGAGTGCCTGCAAAGGTTCTAATCACGCCAAAGACGGCTGTTTTAGGTACAAGATGAAGGAACTTATAATCCCTTCGTTTTGTACCCAATGTTTTCTTAGTTTTCAAAGCTAGGGGAACTACGGCTGTTGTATTTTGGTACTGTGATTAGAGCCTGGACACAATAGCCGTTTTCTATGGGTTTCATAAACGGTTAAGTTGAAATTAAAAACTAAGGAGACGTTTATGAAAAACACCAAACGGGGGTTTACCCTCATAGAGTTGTTAGTAGTAGTGCTCATAGTAGGTATTTTGGCCGCGGTAGCTGTGCCGCAATACCAAAAAGCGGTTAACAAAAGCCGCTTAGCGGAAGTGTGGGCTAATTTAGCGGCCCTACGTAAAGCCGCCCAAGTAAAAATCTTGCAGGGAGAATATGACCCGGATGCACCAGGAGATGTAACCATTGTTAACCAAAAGATGTTAGATGTGGATTTGCCTTGTGAGGGCTGGTCAGAGGAGTCCTGCCTCATTTCATGCCCGGTTGGTAGCAAGGGCGTAAATTGTTATTATACAATAAAGGGCTCTGCTACCAACCCGGAGACAAAATTGGTCTTTATGAACAATGCGGATATGGCTCTTTCTTTAGATAACGACGGCCGACATTGTACAGGTTCAGGTTGTGCCAAATATGGTCAAATTTTTGACTAACACCCACCAAAACGCTCCCCCCCTCTCTTGGGGGGGGGGGGGGGGGAAA
>JAZLAA010000039.1:0-3589 GCA_045612945.1 Elusimicrobiaceae bacterium | reverse complement strand
CTAGGCGGGCGTATTTGGTAAGGGGACCCACTATGCGGGTAATGTTGGCCTCCTGCTCGCCCAATTGGCGAAGCGCAAGTTGCGGGTAGCCGGCCAGAGAGGTGGCCGTTTTAACTTGGCCAGAAATAAATAATACGGGCGCGCTGTCTGTCCACGCCCCAAAGACCCCGTTTACACAGTTTAACCCCCCCGGGCCGGTAGTTACGCAGACCACCGCCAGTTTTTGGGCCGTACGGGCATAGCCTTCGGCGCAAAATGCGCTGGCCTGTTCGTGATGGTTGAAAATGCGGCGGATTTTTTTACTTTGGCCGAAACTGTCGTTTAAGTGCATGGCTCCCCCGCCAGTTACCATAAATACACAGTTAACCTCGCGGTGTTCCAGTTTTTGAACTACATAATCGGACAGTTTCATCATAACCTAGGCCACATTTCCGCCGGCTTGCTCAATCAGTTTTTTGTAACGGGCTTCCAGCATTGTAATGCGGGCGGTATCTTCTTCAAAAATCATGCCGTAAAAATCTCGCTTATTTTTAAGCCACATCAGCTCAAAACCCACGGCTTTTAAAATCCCTTTGTCTGCTTGCGGGTCCTGTAAGGAGGCCGATGCATCAAAGATAATTTTGCGTGTTTCAAACTTGGTCAGTACGCCTTGCGGTAAACGCGCAAAAAACGGTAGAGAATGGGCCGAAACCCCCCCACCGATTACCATATTCTTGCCCGTGGGACGGATTGTTTCACACATTTGGTACGCAATATCAAAAATAGTTGGCGAGTTAATATCTTCGCGGGTAAGCCCCAAACTGCCCGCCATATCCACACGCCCGAGCACTAAACCCGTTACTTCTTTAAATTCAGGACGGGCTATCATATCGTCCAAGTGGTCTAGTCCGGTTTTGGTTTCTACGCTTATCAAAAATTCCATTTCAGCGCGTTCTTCCTGCGGGAATACAAAGCGGGTGGACCTAATGTACTTACTCATGGCATAGCCTGTTTCTATCATGGGGGCTACAATGCCCTTTACCCCAATGGTACGGGCATCAAACATATCTTTAATAGCTTCGCATCCGCCGATTTTAATAAATAACTCCAGCCCCGCTTTGGTAACCACTTCTTTTAAGCGCAGGGCTTCCTCCATGCGGGTGCCTTCGGCTTCAAACTCTGCCTTTACCCCAATGACGTGGTGGTTCTCTTTTAAATCTTTAAGCGTATCCAACATGTTGCGTTCAAGTCGGTTCATAGCGGATTCCTTATTTATCGTATTGTAGTAAATTGGCGTCTAGGGTGTGTTTATTTTGTTGGTAATAAGCTATCAAATCGGCTACGGCTTGCTCAAACGGGGTAAACGTAAGACCCGGAATTTGCGCGCGCAGCCGCGTATTACGGCCAGAGTAACTGGGCCCGTAACCGGGTTGTTTTACATCAATACCACCGGGGTTTTGGGTGAGGTGTTGCACGGTGCGGGCCGCAGCTAAGAGCGTTGTTTCTTCGTCCGGGGTGACGTTGTAGCTTTTGTGAGTAGCGTGGTGAGTAATAAAATAGTCCAGCACGGGCATTAAATCGTTTACATAGAGGTAACTAAACCGCCGGTTTTGCCGCAGGGTAATGGGCAGCCCAAACAAAGCTTTGCCAATGGCGTTGGAAATAAAGCGAATCGTCCAATCTTCATACTTGCCGAAAATACCAAAAATATTTAAATCCACCGCGTTGGGCAACGCTTGTATACGCTGGTGGATAACGTACTTACAAAAGCTGTGTTCATCGGCCCCTATGCGTTGGCCGATTTGGGTTTCGGTAACCAGGCGGTTATCACTTGCGCTGTCATACACGGCGCCGCTACCCAGGTTAATAAGTTTGCCAAAGCGGCCTGATTGGCGTGCCAAGTTTTCAAACATACGCAAATTGGTTTGTAATAAGTGGGTGGGGTCTTGGGCGTTGCGGTGACCGGGTTTGGCGGCGGCATGGATGACCGCATCAAACGTATGGGTGCGAAAATAGGCATCTACGGCTGGGGTGTTCGTGAGATCCAGCTCATAACTTCGCGGGGCGGTTATGGTATGTTTGACGGACAAGAAACTTTCTTGAATATTCCTACCGATAAAACCGTTCCCGCCGGTGAGAAGTACGCGAAGCGTCATTTAGTGTGCTCTTTCACAAATGCGTGGATAACGGCAGACGTTTTGGCCAGTTCTTTTTCACCCAGTGCCGGGAACGTGCCCACCCAAAACGTGTGGTTCATGATAAATTCCGTGTTGGGTAAAAGGGCGTATTCTTTTTCGGTTAATTGGCAAGAGGTTAATAAACCCGAGGAACCGATACGCAGGGGAATGGTATCATTTACAAACGCCGGTTGGCGCAGGAGATTACCTGCAAATAATTGGCGCGTACCCACGCCGTTTTGCTCCAGGTATTCTACCAGTTGTTGTTTGGTAAATGGGGCGTTGGACTTTACCGAAATTAAATACCCAAACCAAGAAGCCTGGCACCCTTCTTTAATGCGGGGCAGGATAAGGTAATCTTGCAAATCCGCCAACGCATGGGTTAAATAAGCGGCGTTTTCGGTGCGTTTTTTGATAAACGACGGTAATTTTTGGAGTTGGCTTAACCCGATAGCGGCTTGCCAGTCGGTAATTTTTAAGTTAAATCCAAGGTGGGAATAGGTGTATTTATGGTCGTAACCAAAGGGCAAGTTACCCAGTTGCATATTGAAACGGTTTTTGCAGGTGTTATCCGTGCCCGGCTTGCACCAGCAATCGCGTCCCCAATCCCTAAATGACAAAATAATGCGGTAAAGTTGCGGGTCGCTCGTGACGACGGCGCCGCCTTCGCCCATGGTTAAGTGGTGAGCCGGGTAAAAACTATATGTACCAATATGACCGATGGTACCGGCCTTTTTGCCGTTCCACTGGGCACCCAGCGCATCACACGAGTCTTCAATAAGCCACAAATTATATTTTTGGCATAGGGCTAAAATAGTGTCCATATCAAACATATTGCCTAAGGTGTGGGCCACCAAAATGGCTTTGGTTTTGGGGGAAAGAGCCCCCTCTATTTGGGCGGCGTCAATGTTGTAAGTGCCCACTTCACTATCTACAAATACAGGCACTAACCCGTGCTGGACAATGGGGTTTACCGTGGTGGGAAAACCGGCGGCTACGGTGATAACTTCATCCCCTTTTTGCAGACGTTTTGCACCCAGTTTGGGCGAGGTAAGCGCAGACAAAGCCAGCAAATTAGCGGACGAGCCCGAGTTGGTAGTTAGTGCAAACGGAACCCCCAGAAACTGGGCAAATTCCTTTTCAAACCGGTCATTAAAGCGCCCGGCAGTAAGCCACATATCCAGACTGGCATCAATGAGGTTAAGCAAATCTTGCTCGTCTAATAATTTGCCGGAAGGCGGGATGTAGGTAAAGTCCCGCTTTTTGGCGTAAATTTCTTTATAGTAATTGCTGGCGGCTTGTTTAACGGCGTCTCTTAGTTCTTTTTCCATAAAATACTCTCTTGGTAGTGTTGGATTTGCGCCAAGGTAAACGCGCGCATATCGGTTTGCCCTTCATAAAATTTCCGGTACCATTCCACGGTTTTGGTAATG
>JAZLAA010000038.1:0-16620 GCA_045612945.1 Elusimicrobiaceae bacterium | reverse complement strand
AGGTAGTGGTTAAAACCATCAACACCATTGAAGGGCTTAAGCAAGTACAAGACATGTTGCGCGCCTTGCGCGAAGCCCGCAAAATTGAAGATTTTAATTTAGTACGCTATGCTAATTCGGCCGCCCAATTTGAAGTAACCTCTAATATCAAACTGCCTGATGAGTTGGTAGCTGAAATTCTGCGCCAATATAATATTTATTTTACACCGTTAAATACTACTCCCAATGCAGTAGTATTAAGTTTTAACTAATTATGCTGGCTACGATTTGCACAGGAACGATAAAAGGAATAGAGGGATTTGCTGTCTCCGCCGAGGTGGATATTGCCCCTGGTATGCCTACTTTTGCAGTAGTAGGGCTTCCTGATGCAGAAGTAAAAGAAAGCAAAGAACGTGTCATAGCTGCTGTGCGTAACAGCGGGTTTGATTTTCCGCTTAAACGTATTACAGTTAATTTAAGCCCCGCGGAACTACGCAAAAGTGGGACCCAATTTGATTTACCCATTGCGCTGGGAATTTTAGCCGCCAGTGAACAACTTTCTGCCACAGCATGTGAAAAATTAAAAAATTTTTTGGCATTGGGAGAACTTGCTTTAGACGGCTCGTTGCGGCCGTGTGCCGGAGTTTTGCCCATGCTCATTTCTTGCAAAAGCTTAGGCAAAACCGCCATTATTCCCCCTCAAAATGTGCTGGAAGGACAAGTTTCCTCAGCTTCCTTCATCACACCGCATACGCTACGGGAACTGGCTGACTATTTGGAAGAAAAAACCCCGCTTAGCGCGGTACAACTCTCTTATGTACCAGCTACTGAAGAAACGCCATTACAAGAAATAGACTTTAGCGAAGTAAAGGGACAAAGTTTGGCCAAACGGGCCTTGGAAATTGCCGCGGCCGGCGGGCATAATGTATTGCTAATCGGACTCCCGGGAACCGGCAAAAGCATGCTGGCCAAACGTTTCCCCGGTATTTTGCCGCCTTTAACCCAGGAAGAATCCCTGGAAATTACCAAAATTTATTCTATTTGTAATTTACTGGGGAAGAGCAAATTATTTTCCCGCAGACCCTTCCGTGACCCGCACCACACTATTTCGGATGTGGCCCTAATCGGCGGAGGTTCTTCACCAAGACCGGGTGAGGTGTCTTTGGCACATAACGGAGTACTTTTTTTAGATGAATTTGCCGAATTTTCTCGCTCTGCTTTAGAAGTGTTGCGCGAGCCTCTGGAAAACGGTCGCGTAACGATTTCACGCGCCAAGGAAACTGTATCCTACCCAGCACGCTTTACATTAGTAGCCGCTATGAACCCATGCCCCTGCGGCAACCTGGGCAATCCTTTAAAACCTTGTACCTGCAGCCCCATGCAAGTAAACCGTTATCGAAGCCGCATTTCCGGGCCTTTGTTAGACCGCATTGACCTAACGGTAAATTTAAATCCTGTTAAATTTACGGATTGGAACCAAAAAAGTGAAGGAGAAACCTCTCCTCAAATCCGCGCTCGGGTACTAGCCGCACGGGAAATTCAAAAGAAACGTTTTGCCACAACAAACACATCAGCAAATGCGTTTATGTCTGCGGGTGAAATTAAAGAATTTTGCAAACTTCCGCCAGGGGCAGACCAAATTTTGGAAACCGCTATGCGCAAGTTTGGTCTTAGTGCACGTAGTTTAGATAAAATTTTAAAAACAGCCCGGACCATTGCAGATTTGGAAGGAAAAGAAAATATTGAAACCAAACACTTGGTAGAGGTCATGCAATACCGTCCGCTAGACCGAAAAGGAGTGGCTGATTTATGACCCTTTCCACCGAAGAACGGCTGGCACGTATTCGGCTAAATGCATTCCTTTATTTTCGGGCCGATTGGCTGGCCCGGCTGATAGAAATTTTCGGTTCGGCCCAAGAAATTTTAAAACAAGATGCCCAAACACTCGCCCGTGAAGCTAATTTAAACCCTTCTACTGCGGCACATTTGCTACGGGAAGCATTTTCTATAAACCCTCAAGAAGAATGGGATAAAACGGAAAAATTGGGCGGCCATATTTATTTGCCCGAAGATGAAGCCTATCCGCAAGCTTTGCGTAATTGCAAAGAAGCTCCAGTGGCTATTTATGTGTTGGGCAACTTACCTACTGAAAATCAAGCTTGTGTGGGCATGGTAGGTACCCGTAAGATTACCCCCTACGGTCGGCGTGTGGCAACCAAACTAGCCAGCGATTTAGCCCGGGCTGGAGCGTGGGTGGTAAGCGGCCTGGCCCGCGGCATTGACAGCGAATGTCATGCGGCATGTGTACGGCTTAAAAAACCCACCATCGGCGTTATTGGCACTGGTATTGGGCGTTGTTATCCACCGGAAAACCGGCCCTTAGAAAAAGCTATCTTAGAATATGGAGGAGCCATCATTAGTGAGCTTCCTTTTAACTATCCTCCTCATGCGTTCCATTTCCCGCGCCGCAACCGCATTATTGCGGCATTGTCCCAGCCGGTTGTCGTGATAGAAGGGGAAATCAAATCCGGAGCACTCATTACCGCCAAATTGGCGTTAGAACAAGGGAAAGACGTACTGGCCGTGCCCGGCCCGATAGACAGCCCGCAGTCCGGTGGGCCTAATTCCCTCGTGCGGCAAGGGGCGGGGGTTGTAACTTCAGCGGCAGATATACTAGACTATATACCGCAGCAGTCCCGTTTTGGGTTGGATACTCGTTTATTGGAACATGCCAGCCAAACCCCGGACAAGCCGGAAGAAAAACTTTCCCCACGCCAACAAGCGGTTATGCACTTGGTGGCCGATGGGCAATTGAGTTTGGACCAAATTGCCAATGCTTTGGAAACGGACGTGCCGGAAACAGCGGCGTTGCTTTTTGAGTTGGAAGTACAAGGATTTTTAGCCTGTGAAAATGGGTTATACAGTAAAAGTAAATTTTAATTTTATAAGGAAGTGATGTTATGGCAGCAACCAACAAAGGGAAAAAATTGGTCATTGTAGAATCTCCCACCAAACAAAAAACCATTAGTAAAATTCTGGGAAACGATTTTGTGGTACGCAGTTCATTCGGTCACGTGCGGGATTTACCCCAACACGATATTGGTGTAGATATTGAAAATGGGTTTACCCCCACCTACCAACCCGTAGAACGGGCCAAGCGCATCATTAGCGAGCTTACCACGCTGGCTAAAGCCGCACCGGAAATTTACCTGGCTACCGACCCTGACCGTGAAGGGGAAGCAATTGCTTGGCATTTAATTGAACTGTTAAAACTGCCTAAAGAACGTTATGAGCGTATTTACTTTCACGAAATTACCCCCACGGCAATTAAAGAATCGTTTGCACATGCCCGCAAAATTGACGAGAACCTCGTCAATGCCCAACAAGCTCGGCGGGTATTAGACCGTATTGTAGGGTATAAGCTTTCCCCTTTGTTGTGGAAAAAAATTACCCGAGGTTTATCGGCCGGGCGGGTACAATCCGTGGCCGTACGGTTGCTGGCAGAAAGAGCTAAAGAAATTGCGGATTTCAAAGAACAAGAATACTGGACAATGGCCGCCCAATTTGAAAAACCCGGGGTTCCCCCCGCTTTTTGGGCACGCGTAACCAAATACCAGGGTAAAAATGTAGAACAAACCAAAACGTATAAGCTATTTGCGGAAGATTATAAAGTAAAAACAACCGTGTTTGATGCTTCAGAAAAATTAGCCCCTGTATCTGATTTACTGCGCGAGGGTCCCAACACGGTACTAAAAATAGAAAAGAAAGAAGTAAAACAACACCCTAAACCACCGTTTATTACCAGCACCCTACAACAAGATGCCTATAATAAATTGGGGTTCTCTTCCCAAAAAACCATGCAAACCGCACAACATCTCTATGAAGGTATTGACGTAGAAGGCCAAACTATAGGGTTAATTACGTATATGAGAACAGATTCGTTTAACGTATCCAAGCTGTTGCAAGAACAAACGAAAAAATTTATTGGCCAAAAATACGGCGAAGCTTTCGTGCCGGCCAAACAACCCGTTTACAAAAGCAAGGTCAAAGGAGCCCAAGAGGCGCATGAAGCCATTCACCCTACCGACGTGCGCCGTACTCCCCAAAATATGAAGCCGTTCTTAACGGCAGACCAGTACAAACTCTATGAGTTGATTTGGTTGCGTTTTGTAGCCAGTCAAATGGCGGATGCCGTATTTAATACGGTGGCGATTGATATTGCCGCCAAAAGTGAAAAAGACTGCGTACTGCGTGCAACAGGGCGTACGGTAAAGTTCCAGGGATATTTGTCTATTTATAAAGACTCAGAAGAAGACGAAAACGAAGACAGTGCTTCTGCTTTACTCCCTGAACTTAACGAAGGGGATCAACTAAACTTAGTAAACCTTAAAACCAAAGACCACAAAACCACCCCTCCACCTTATTATAACGAGGCCAGCCTTATTAAAACCCTGGAGAAACACGGCATTGGCCGCCCTTCCACCTATGCCCCTACCATTAAGACTATTTTGGACCGCAAATATATTGCCCGGCCTGCCAAAACTAATAAGCTGGTAGCTACCGACTTGGGTATCACGGTAACGGAAAGTTTAAAAGGATTTTTTAAAGAAATTATGGACCTTTCTTATACGGCCGGCGTAGAAGAGAAATTAGACCAAGTAGCCGAAGGCGAACAAAAATGGGTGGAACTACTAAACGAATTTTATAATAGTTTCAAACAAGAATTAGAGGAAGCAGATAAGGGTATGCAACGCCCCGCTGCCAAAGAAACGGACGAAAAATGCCCCATTTGCGGAAAAATGATGCTCAAAAAACGAAGCCGATTCGGAGAATATTTAGTGTGTAGCGATACTACCTGTAAAGGTAAAATTAACCTCTCCAGCACTGGTGAAAAAGTACAACCTGAACAGACCAATGAACTGTGTGAAAAATGCGGTAAGCCCATGGTGATTCGCACTGGACGGCGCGGAAAATTTTTGGCATGCTCGGGCTATCCGGCCTGCAAAAATACGTATTCGCTAGATGCCCAGGGAAACAAAATAAAATCCACGGGCCCTATTGTAACGGACCGTTTGTGTGAAAAATGCGGTAAGCCTATGGTGCTACGTACTTCAAAACGGGGAGAGTTCTTAGGTTGTTCCGGTTACCCCAAATGTAAAACCATTGTGACGGTAACCCCGCAGGAAATTGCCCAAATCAAACAGGCACATGCCCCGCAAGCAGATACACCTAAATAGCTATGCAAACGTGGACGCAGAACTTCTTAATTTATTTGGAAAATAAAAATTTTTCCCCGCAAACCGTGCGCAGTTATCAAACCGCATTGGAAGAGTTTGCACAGTTCTGCCGTGCCCGTAAAATTACGCGAGAAAAAGCACTTACTCCTGCCACGCTGCGTACCTTTTTAGCATTTTTGCAACTAAAAGACCCGGCACGCAACACAGTCCTTCGAAAAATTGCTACGCTACGCAGTTTTGTAGCCTACTTGCTACGCCAAGGACAGCTAACCCGGAACCCTTTTAAACTCTTACCCAGCCCCAAACGCGAAAAGATACTGCCCAAATTTTTATCTGTACCGGAAACAGACCGGTTGGTGGATACTGCCGCACACGATAAACATTTTGCCGCACGTAACAAAGCTCTGTTTGAGCTGATGTACTCCAGCGGATTGCGCCGTAGCGAAGTGGTGGGGCTAAAAATACGGGACATTGATTTTTTCAACGGATTAGTAAAAGTATTGGGCAAAGGGCGTAAAGAACGATTAGTACCCGTAACCGATACGGCCTTAGAAGCCATTAAAACCTACTTGGCGTGCCGTAAAAATCCACAATCCGGGGAAGCACTGTTTTTAAATAAAAACGGAAAACCACTGTCCGGCGATGGGTTGGCCTATATTTTTAAAAACACGGCCATTTCTTCCCAACTGGCCCGCCGTGTAACACCACACAGTTTACGACACTCGTTTGCCACTCATTTATTGGCCAACGGATGCGATTTACGCAGTTTACAGGAAATGCTGGGGCACCAAAGCCTGTCCACCACCCAAGTTTATACCCATGTATCCCTAGAACAACTGAAAACCGTATATAATCACGCACATCCCAAAAGTAAGGAGTGAATATGATAGGTATTGGTATAGATATCGGCGGTACTTTTGTAAAGTTATATGTCATGAACGAGCAGGGGGAGATCCTACGCCGGGAAAGATTTGAAACACAGGCCATACAAACCACACAGGCTTTTATCACACAAATAGGGGATTTTGTGAACCACTTGAAAACGGAATTTACAAACCAGCCTCTAGCTGTAGCGGTGGGAGCTCCGGGGGATGTAAACCCTCAGGAAGGCATGGTACGTTATACCCCCAATTTAAAATTTACCAACGGCCAAGGATGGCCCTTGGCAGAACAACTCCACCGCTATACCGGTCTGCGGCCTTGTGTAGCCAATGATGCGAATTTGGCCGCGTGGGGTGTTTACGAATTGGAACTCAAACGCCAGGCAAAAAATGTATTGGTAGTTACGTTGGGAACGGGTGTGGGAGGCGGCTTAATTATCAACCAAGAACTTTACCAAGGCTCCCACGGAACAGCCGGTGAAATTGGTCATACTAAAATTGCCGACACCCGCACAGGACCTCTATGTGGCTGTGGAGCACGAGGATGTTTAGAAGCTTTTGTAGGCACTATTGGCATTAAACGACTGGCATTACAAAAAAAAGCAGAATACCCGGATTCTATTTTGGCTAACATTTTAGCTAAAAACCACGATTTTAAAGTAGAGCAAGTGGCCCAAGCAGCCCAGCAAGGTTGCCCGCAAGCCTTAGCTTTGTGGAAAGAAATTGGCTATTATTTAGGTACAGGGATTACCAATTGGGTGCTTGTCTTGGATGTAGATACCGTAGTATTGACGGGAGGAGTTTCCGGCGCGTACCCATATTTTAAGAATTCACTTAGAGAGGTATTAACCCAACAATCCATTCAAACCCCCTTTAAGAAATTAAAAATTGAATTATCTGAAACACCGGATATCGGGGCGGTAGGAGCTGCGCTATACGCACTGCACCGAGCCCAACCAAATACATGAACACAAGATATAGGGCATTTCTTTTTTTGTTAGGTTGCGTACTGGCAATTCCCGCTTGGGGGAATGACCGTGTTTTGCCTACGCCCAGTGATGAAAATGCCTTTGTTTATTTTTCAGCAAACCGGGTAGATTTGGAACCTCAAACACATATCCTTACCTTAGATGGGAATGTGCTGTTGCGTCAACAAACCCCCGAGGGGGCTACCCGCACGATTCATGCCCAACATGTCAGTTTGGATGAAACAAACACCTATATTTCCACCCAAGGGCCCGTACGTATTGAAGACGGGAAAGGAGGTGTAATAATCGGGAATAATATCTCCGGCAACTATACCACCCAAGATTTTACAGCCGATAATTTGGAAACGCAATACCCTCCCTTACGCATTTTATCTGCCAAAGAAATATCTTCCAGTAATGGGAAAAAAGTCTTGCGTAACGCCACCTTTACCTGTTGTGATAAACCCAATCCGCACTATACCTTATCTGTAGGAAAAGTATCCGTTTCTCCCACGCAACGGGTATTCGGCACAAACGCGGTACTGCGCCTAGACGGAATTCCTGTTTTGTATTTACCGGTATTTTGGCGTTCGCTGGATTCCCAAAAACCATGGACTACGTATGTGGAATTTACCCAAAGTAACAAAACCGGTTTTGGTATCTTAACCACAACTACGTTTCCACAACTAATGCAACTAAGACCCAAACTAAATTTGGATTATTATACCAAGTCCGGTGTGGGGTTAGGAACGGAACTGACTGCGGTAGCTTCCGACAAATTACACGGAAGCGGAGAATTTTATTATATTGATGACCATGCCGATTACCAAGATTTTTCTTTAAATAACTCTAAACGCTGGGGTGTGCAGGGCGGATATTGGTGGGAAATGTATGATTCTTCAAACCACTTCAACAATCCAACGGGCGCGCTCTATCAGTTTCAAACCCAGTTTCGTATGGTGTCTGACCCGTATTTTTATGATTCATTCTTCCGCAGTAACCCGTATATCTTTATGCCGGACCAAGATACCAATTTCTCCCTTTCACGCCAAACACGCCGAACCACTTGGCGTGTAAACTACCAGCAAAAAGATTTGTTTGTATGGAGCAAACAAAAATACATGGCTCAAACACGCACCCTGCCAGAAATTAAATTTGCCATGCTACCTTTCAACGATCCCTGGCTTAAAACGGCCAGCCGTTTTGAAGTAGATTTTACCAACACATCCACCCTGCAGTACGATCAAAACCAAATTCCGGATGAGGGCCCCTATAAACGGCAAATACACGCCAAATGGACCACCGAGAAATCCCTGCGTTTCAACCGCTATCTTACTGTTATGCCTCGCGTGTTTTATGACCAAATGGTTACCTTCGCTGATGAAAAATATAATGATAAAGATGCCTGGGTAGGCCGCCTGGGGGCGGACCTCAACGTGCAGACCCGCACAATTTTAGGCAGTACCGATTGGGGATATGAATTTACTAAACGCCTTTCTACCGGCACCTTAACTTCCGACCAAACATCGTTAGACAAAGGTATTGAAAAAAGCCACTTATACGTAAAACATTATTTCCGCCACGCTGGCGGAACATACGTCCGATTTGAAACGGGATTTAACCTGTCAGACTCCACCGTCAATCTACGTACCGGCTATTTGGAAGAACTGGCGTGGAACCATTTAAAGAGCCGTATTGAACCGTTGGTGTTGGAAACAGGATATAGTTCCCCTAACGGAGCTGTACACGCATTTATCCAAGACCAGTATGATATTACCAAGAAAAATATCAATTTTATTGCACAGTCTTACTTCACCATTAAACAACATACCCTTGGGCTGGGGCTTAACAATTTTGCCGACTATGTGGCCCCTGAATCCAAATACGAAACCAGTGCTGACCGTTACACCTTTACCACCACCTGGGGTCTGCACCCCACAGATAGTAATTGGGGGGCTGAACTTGGGGTAGATTTTTCGTTCTTCCGCCAACATTTTGACAGCTTTAACAAGTTTGTCCGTTTTTCCCGTTCTTTCCACGATGCAAGGATAGAAGCCACCGTGCGTGACCGCAATAATAACTTATCTTTTGCGGTGCGCTTTAACATTTTATGTGGCGCCGGTAAACGGGACCCACAAAACTCAAAACCGGCACAGGATAATTATTGGTATCCTTGGCGCACAAACACCAGTTTACGAGATTAAAAGGAAACAACTATGGTAAACCCACTTATTTATCACAAACAAGGTTGGATAGAAGTAATTTGCGGATGTATGTTTTCCGGCAAGACCGAAGAACTTATCCGCCGGGTGCGTACCGCCCTCATTGCCAAACAAAAAGTACAATTGTTTAATTCTAAAATAGATACCCGTTATGGCATTGACAGCATTACCAGCCACAATCAAAATAAAGTAGCTGCTATGTGCGTGCGCCATTCCAGCGAAATTTTACCTCTGATTGAAAAAAATACACACGTTGTAGCCATTGATGAAATTAACTTTTTTGATAAAGGCATTGTAGCCGTGTGTGAGCAATTGGCCCGGATGGGCAAACGAGTTATTGTGGCCGGCCTAGATACAGATTACCGCGCCGAACCTTTTGAAGTAACCGCCGCTCTTTTAGCCAAAGCGGAATTTGTAACTAAAAACCTGGCCGTTTGCACCAAATGCGGCAATCCAGCCAGTTTTACGCAGCGTATCAGCAAAGATAAAAAACGCATTGTAGTAGGCACTACAGATGCTTACCAGGCACGCTGCCGCCGCTGTTATAAAAAACCGCGCGCTTAAAACATAAATAAGATATAATAAAAACGTAGTAAAAATACAAACGGCATCTAAAAAGCCGACACAAGGAGAAATTATGAATATTCATCCGTATGCAGGGTTTTGGAAACGGGCTTTTGCGTTTCTGTTAGACTCTATTATTTTGGCCATCCCTACCACCATAGTAAATATAATCATTATGGTGTTGCTGTTTAAACCGGTCGTTGGGACGTTAACCAGTGCAACAGGGCCCTCCCCCGATATAATGATGTCTATTATGGGCCGTTATATGGCTTGCCTGGCCCTGATATTTGTTTCTTCCGTACTTATTGGCTGGTTATATTATGCCCTTATGGAAAGCGGGAAAAAACAAGCGACATTGGGCAAACTGGCCTTAGGTATTAAAGTAGTAGATGAAAAAGGCCAACGCATCAGTTTTGCACGCGCCACCGGGCGTTTCTTTGGCAAGTGGATTTCCAGCTTTGTACTGTCTTTTGGGTTTTATATGGCCGGCTTTACCCGCAAACGCCAAGCCTTGCATGATATGTTAGCTTCCACGTTTGTGGTAAACAACACCTACCAAGAAACCGAACCCTTACCGGAACTGCCGTTTAGCACCGGCGGATGTGTAGCGGGCATCTTAGCCGCTATTGCGCCGGTTGTACTGTATGTATTATTTTTTGTATTAGCTATGATGGCCGCCATGGCCGGAATGGAGCAAGAAGATTTCAACGCAACACTTGCCCGGCCTACGGCTATTACCCAACAACGCTAAAAATATATTTGACACGTTGAAACGGAACCGAAACTCGGTTCCGTTTTTGTTTTGGGTTGTTTTTTCCCCCTCTTTTTTGCTATAATGAATATGCGGGGTAGAGAAGCCCGGTATCTCGCAAGGCCCATAACCTTGAGATCGTTGGATCAAATCCACCCCCCGGAAAATTTACTTACGTTTAACCGCCCGTTAGGGCTGTTTTTTGTTGCTTTATATTTTCTAACAGGCACATTCCTCCTCATTTTTATACCGATTTTGCACCACATAAAGTATAATAGTAATGAGGTACGCGTATGACCGTAGCAAAACCAGCACCCCAAACAGCCAAAACCGTGTTTATTGCAGCCGGAGATGTGTCCGGCGATATACACGCGGCACACCTAGTAGAGGCACTCAAAACGCTAGATCCTACCCTACAGGTAATAGCCATCGGCGGGCCGCGGCTACGAGAGTGTACGGATGAATTTGTGATGGACTTGGCCAGCCAAGGCATCTTGGGATTTATAGAACCGTTTAAAAAATTACCTCTTTTTATACACTTACTTAAACAAGTACGCCAGATTTTTAAAACCCGCAAGCCCAACGCGTTTATAGCCGTTGATTTTTATGGGCTTAATTACCGGTTTCTAAAAATTGCAAAGGAAGAAAATATCCCGGCTTATTACTACGTTACCCCGCAAGTATGGGCCTCCCGTCAGTACCGTGCTAAACGCCTCGCGGCACTTACCCGCAAAATGTACGTTATCTACCCATTTGAACCGGATTTTCACCATGCGCGTGGCGGAAAAGCGGTATTTTTGGGCAATCCTTTACTTGATAAAATGCCCGCACCACTACCTAAAAATTTTAATGTCACGGACCCTAAAAATCACCCGTGGAAGTTAGGGCTTTTACCCGGAAGCCGCCGCGGAGAAATTACCCGCTTAACCCCCGTGTTTTACCAAACATTTAAAGAAATCTGCAAGACTTATCCCCATACCCAGGGCTATATTTTCCTATTGCCGGACGCTGACGAAAAAGAGTTTATTCGCTTAATGGGAGAAGAACCGCCCGCAAACTTTCATTTCGTAAAAGAAACGGATTATAAAGTGCGTGCGCAAATGGATTTTTTATTGGCGTGTTCGGGAACGGCTACGTTGGAAAACGCCTTATTAGGGGTTCCCATGCTGGTAGCCTACAAATTATTTGGCCCCACGTACCTAATTGCCCGGCTGGTGGCCAAAGTAAAGTACATTTCGTTAGTTAACTTATTGGCTGATAAACCCTTGGTACGGGAACTTATCCAACAAGCCGCTAACGTAGAACAATGCAGTGCTATTACCAAAGATTTTTTTGCCCAACCACAAAAATTGGCGGCTTTGCACCAAGAATTATTAACCCTGCGGGCGAATTTGGGAGAACCCGGAGTTGCCAAACGAGCGGCTGCGGATTTATTGGGGGAATTATGAACGCGCCCGATTTACAAGCTTTATTAACCAAGTTTAAAGAGTACAGCCCCAACCACGATACTTCGCTTATAGAAAAAGCATATTATTTTGCCCAAAATGCCCATCAAGACCAAAAACGTGAAAGTGGTGAGCCGTACTTTACACATTGTTGTCATGTGGCTTATATCTTAATGGACTTTAACCTCGACAGTGATACCATTTGTGCCGGCCTTTTGCACGATACCGTGGAAGACACCGGCGTTACTTTGGAAGATTTACGTAAAGAATTTAATAAAGAAGTAGCCCACATGGTGCAAGGGGTCACCAAAATAAGTGACCTTAAGTTTTCTTCTACGGATGAAGAAACCGTAGAAAACTGGCGTAAGATGCTGGTGGCTGTGGCGGAAGATGTGCGCGTTATTTTAATTAAACTGGCAGATCGTACCCACAATATGCGCACTTTACAATTCATGTCGCCCGAAAAGCAAAAATTTAAAGCTTACGAAACCATTTCCCTCTATGCACCTTTAGCCCAGCGGCTGGGCATGTTTACCATTAAAACAGACCTGGAAGACTTATCTTTTAAATACTTACACCCGGAACTGTATGCAGATATCAAAAGCCAGGTAGAAGCCCGCACGGCGGACCGTCAAGCCGCTCTGGAAGCATTTAAACAAGCCCTGGCCCCGGCTTTAGCAGCCGAACAGTTAGACTCGCGCATTTTGGCGCGCGCCAAAAATTATTACTCCATTTACCGCAAGATGCAAAGCCACAACTGTACTTTTGCGGAAATTCAAGACTCTTTGGGTGTACGCATTATTACCAAAACCGTGCCGGATTGCTACCGCGCCTTGGGCCTAGTGCACAGCGTATTTAAACCGATTGCCGGCACATTTACTGACTATATTGCTACCCCAAAAGCCAATATGTACCAAAGTATTCATACTACGGTACTTTCCCCCACTGGGGATATTATAGAAATCCAAATCCGTACTGAAGAAATGCACAAAACATGTGAGTATGGTATTGCGGCTCACTGGCGCTATAAACTGGGCAACGTAAAAGCGGACAAAAATTTTGACGAAAAAATTAACTGGATTCGCCGCTGGATTGAGTGGCAGCAGGATTTAACCGCCCCACGCGAATTTTTAGAAGGGTTTAAAACAGACGTTAATTTGCAACAGATTTTTGTGTTTACCCCGCGGGCGGATGTAAAGTCGCTACCGGAGGGCTCCACCCCCATTGATTTTGCTTACGCCATCCACACGGATATAGGAGACCATTACGTAGGGGCCCGCGTGAACAACCGCATGGTACGTATGGACTATACCTTTAAAACCGGGGACGTATGCGAAATTATTACCCGCAAAAACGGCGAACCGAAACGCGATTGGCTGGAATTTGTTAAAACCGCCAATGCCCGCAGCCATATTAAACGCTTTTTACGCAGTAAAGGAGTGGATTTATGAACGAACCCCTATCGCCTTTTACAAAACCACCGCTATTTTGCCCGCGTTGCCAAGCCGAACTGCGCGAAACAGATAATTACTGCCATGCGTGCGGGAAAAGCCTAAAACCCGGTCAAGGGTTTTTATTCAGCCATGCGGGTATTATTTTAATGGCATTGGTGCTGGGCCCGCTGGCACTGCCGTTTGTATGGATGAGCAAAATAATTAGTCTGCCGTCAAAAATTCTCTACACGCTCTTGCTGGTAACGGTCGGGTTTTTTGTTGTGTATTCATTATGGCATGCGTTTGCTTCGGTAAATGCTTCTCTGCAACAAATGATGAACGAACTGGAAGGGCTGGGGCAACTCAATACTCTAAACGGCATTTCCAATTTATAATTTTACGTGTGGGTACTCTAATAATTTGGTAGAATAAGGAGTACCCTGTTTATTTGAGTAAGGAGAAAATACATGACAGATGAAGAAGTAAAACACAACGTCTCCCGCCAGGGCCATCCCAAAGGGCTATACATGCTTTTTATGGTGGAAATGTGGGAACGCTTTAACTACTATGGGATGCGGGCGCTGTTATCGCTATTTATGATTAGCACCGTAATTGGGTTTAGCAAGGCCACTTCCAGTAAAATTTACGGTATGTTCACAGCCTTGGTGTACTTAACCCCGGTGTTGGGCGGCTATTTGGCCGACCGCTACATTGGCAAACGCCATTCTATTACCATTGGGGCCCTGTTAATGGCTGCCGGGCAATTTACGTTAGCCTCCTACGAAATTATTAACCCGATTATCGCTTTAGGTACCGGACTAACGCTTATTATCGTTGGGAATGGATTCTTTAAACCCAACATTTCCTCTATTGTAGGCGAACTATACGAACCCAATGACCCCCGGCGCGACGGTGGGTTTACCATTTTCTACATGGGCATTAACGTGGGTGCTTTCTTTGCCCCGTTTGTGTGTGGGTTTTTAGGGGAACCAACCAACCCGTTAAACGCCCTAGAAGCATACAAATGGAAATACGGTTTTATGGCTGCCGGGGTGGGGATGCTTATCGGCTTGGTGTGGTATTTGGTATCCCAAAACAAATACTTGGGACACATTGGTTTGCACCCTGTTTCTAAAAATAGTGCCGATAATGACCCGGAAGAACGCGCCAAAGCGCAAGCCGCTAATAAGCCGCTTACCCAGGAAGAATGGGATAAAATCAAAGCGATTTTGACATTCACATTCTTTGCAGTATTCTTCTTTGCGTTTTTTGAACAGGCAGGCACTTCGTTAAACTTCTTTGCTAAAGAAGCCACTAATTTAACCCCGGTGCTGCCGTTTATCGGCCCAATTACGCTAAAAGCCTCGTACTTTCAGGCCGTAAACCCCATTTTTGTGGTGCTTTTCGCCCCTATCTTTGCCCGTATGTGGGTAAAAATGGGAGATAAAAACCCTTCTATCCCCGCTAAATTTGGATGGGGGTTATTCTTGCAAGGGTTAGCGTTTGCCGTAATTGCGGTAGGTGCGGCTGTTTACCAATCCAGCGGGCCGGTAAGTGCGCTGTGGCTGGTGTTTATGTATATGTTCTGCACCATGGGAGAACTGTGCTTAAGCCCGGTGGGGTTGTCTATGGTTACCAAACTGGCTCCCTTAAAATTTATGTCTTTGTTTATGGGTATTTGGTTAACCGCTTCGTTCTTTGGTAACTTGCTGGCCGGTTGGTTAGCAAGCCACTACGAATCCTGGAGTTTGACTACCCTGTTCTCCGTACCGGCCCTGGGCTCTATGGCCTTTGGGGTGGTAATGTGGATCATGACCGCTAAAATCAAATACTGGATGCACGGCACCAAATAAACAGCTTGTTTGAGATAAAAACCGCCCCCAGCTTTTGATAGGGGCGGTTTTTTATGTGTAACAGCGGTTAATCAAAAACACCCAATTCTTTGCATATAGAAGAGTAGTCTCCTCCGCTAGGTGCTTCACAGGATTGTCCGTCGTTATCCAGAGTTAATCGAAACGCATATTCGTTTCCCACTTCTCCAACATTTCCTTCGAACGTAATCCCCGGATTGGTGGGAGTTCCGCTTGCCTTATAGTAACAACCTTTCAACTCTGCTAAAGGACACTGTACCCAACAAAATGTGGCACTTGCAGAGGTACAACTTATACTTGCATCTAAATTAGCCGGGTTCCAACTTACGGTACCATCCTCATAATCAACGCGGGGCCCTTCCAACATCTTTACGGCAAGGGCTTGGCGTAAACTGCCCATGGTACTCCATACCTCAGCCATACGGCTTCGGCGCACGGCACGTTGGTACTGCGGCACAGCCACAGCGGCCAAAATACCTACAATCAGCACCACTACTAACAACTCTATGAGGGTGAACCCCCGTTTGGTGTGTTTCATAAACATCTCCTTTTAGTTAATTTCAATTTAACTGTTTATGAAACCCCATACAAAAACGGCCACTATTATTGTGTCTGTCTGAAGTCACAACAACAACAGCCGCGGTTTCCCGTCATTGACGGGAAACACTCGGTGCAACAAGCTGTACGGGCCTGTTGCACCTAGGTATCGGCTATCCTTGGACTCAGACAGAATTTGGTTTTCCAAATACTCCGTATTCCGCATACGGTTCCAAAAACAGATCAAATTGTACCTATAGTATAATAAAAAAACGCCCTGTCTTCAAGGCGTGCAGGGGTGCATAAAAATTCCCCGGGGTGAACCCCGGGGGACTGCGCACACTAAGAACTTATTTTTCGTCTTTCTGAAATTTAGCCACTACTTCGTCTTTGCGGCGGGCTAATTCTTTTACTACTTTATCTTTCCCTTCCAACAGTTTGGCCCGGGCATCGTCAAAACGTTCTTTGGCT
This sequence comes from Elusimicrobiaceae bacterium, assembly GCA_045612945.1. Lineage (GTDB taxonomy): Bacteria > Elusimicrobiota > Elusimicrobia > Elusimicrobiales > Elusimicrobiaceae > Avelusimicrobium. The sequence goes on along the minus strand of JAZLAA010000038.1, from coordinate 261 downwards.
TTTTCTTTAAACTCGCGCGCGTGTTCTAACATAGCTTCTTTATTTTCCTCATACGTATCGTTGGCCCAGCGTTTGAGTTTGCGGCGGGTTACTTCGCCCTTGGCAGGTGCGTATAACACGCCAGCGGCGGCCCCCAGTAAGGCCCCCAATACAAAAATGGCTAATCCGGCCCCGGCTTCTTTACATCTATGGCACATAGTATTCCTCCTTTTTTTGCTAAATTAGTATATATATTTTACAATATAAGTATAAGCGAAAAAT
>JAZLAA010000037.1:0-1739 GCA_045612945.1 Elusimicrobiaceae bacterium | reverse complement strand
GGCTTGTACCACTTGCGTGCCGCTTTGCGCGGTAAAAATGAGAGAAAATTCCCCGCTTTCCACCGGTACAAATGCTACAAATGCCCCGTTTTTGTAAAGTTCCACTTCCTGCCCATTGATTAGTAGTGTGGCGGGTAGCGGTAGGTGAACTTGGCCAATAACAAACGTATTTTTGGCTCCGCTGGGCAGTGTGATATTTTCATACGGGTATTGTACGGTGATGGGGGCATTTTGGCCGGCAGCCAATTCAGCCTGTGCGGGCAAATACGGGGCTACCATGGGTTGTGCATGGACGGCCAATGCCATTGCGAATAAGGAAAAAATTAAAAAAGGGGTTCTTTTCATACTTATAAAATGATAACATAATTTTATGGTGCAATGCGAAGATGTTCTATCGTTTTGGAACACATATTTAAACAGTGCTGCCGTGCCCGACGCCAGCCGTAACGGACTGCAGGTAGAAGGACCCCAAGAGGTGCATAAAATTGTATTTGGGGTGTCGGCCTCGTTAGCACTTTTTGAAGCTGCCGTGGCGGCGCACGCCCAGCTTGTTTGTGTGCACCACGGGCTTTTGTGGGGGGAAGAACAACCCATTACCGGGCTCTTTGGTCGGCGAGTGGCATATTTACTTAGTCACCGCCTGGGGCTGGCGGCGTATCATCTGCCGCTGGACAAACACCCGCAAACGGGGCATAACGCCTGCTTGATGCATGCCTTAAACGCACAGGAAATTCGCCCGTTTGGGCAATACCACGGGGAAACGATTGGCTTTGCCGGGCGTATCCCGCCGACCCCGCTGGCGCAAGTACGTGCACAGCTGGAGGCATATTGCCATACCCGCGCGGAAGGGTTGGATTTCGGGCCGCAAACCGTGGAAAAAGTAGGGATAGTAAGTGGGGGGGCACACAGTCTGTTGCCACAAGCCATTATGCAGGGGTTAGACCTTTATGTAACGGGCCGGCTCGATGAGCCTGCTTATGAATGGTGCCGTGAGGGGCACATTAACTGCCTGGCCCTGGGGCATTACCATTCCGAAAAATGTGGCGTGCAAGCTTTATGCACGCTAACTGCACAAAAATTTAGTGTAGAAACAGAGTTTATAGACATACCCAATCCGCTGTAAGAGGAGTGTTGCATGGAAAAAGAATTATTTAAAAAAATAGATACCTACAAACAAACGGTCATTGACTTGCAAACGAATATGATTGCTTGCCCGGCCGTTTCTCCGCATTCGGGCGGACTGGGCGAACACGCCAAAGCACAGTATTTGTTGGGCGTATTAAAAACGATGAAATTTGATGAAGTGTCCGTGATTAACGTAAAAGATACCAAAGCTCCTAGCGGCTTTCGCCCTAACATTATTGCCAAATACTATGGGCAAAATCGCCAAAAAACGTTGTGGGTCATGGCACATTTAGATGTGGTTCCTCCCGGGGATAAGAACCTGTGGAAGACCGACCCGTTTAAAGCCGTTGTAAAAGGCGATAAAATTTATGGCCGCGGTTCGGAAGATAACCAGCAAGGCTTAGTTTCAGGCCTATTGGCCGCCAAAGCTATGATGGAAGCTGGGTTTCGCCCGGCGTGTAACTATGCGTTACTACTCAATGCAGATGAAGAAATCGGCAGTACATATGGCATTGTATCAGTGCTAAAGAAATACGGGAAAATTTTTGGCAAACAGGACAGCTTTATCGTGCCGGATGGCGGCAATGCAGCAGGTACTATGATAGAAATTGCCG
>JAZLAA010000036.1:0-1922 GCA_045612945.1 Elusimicrobiaceae bacterium | reverse complement strand
AAGCATTTACCCTGACCGAGTTGTTAGTGGTGGTAGTAATTATTGGGGTACTTTCCGCGGTGGTACTTCCTAAATTTAACAAAATGATGGAAACCCGCAAAACCACCGAGGCGGAAGAAATACTCAATGCCGTGCGCACCGAGCAGGAAGCCCGTTGTATGTTGGATAAACCCTATTTAGCGCAAACGCAGATTACCAAATTAGCTTCGCTACCTAAGGCCAACACCAAAAACTTTACTTATAGCTTGCTTTCCACGGGGGTAAAGGCGGAATCCGTAAAGGATAATTATACGCTTCAAATTCCCTCCTATGCGGACGGACGCGTTTGTTGTACGGGTTCTGGCTGTGCCAATTTAAACAAAAAATATACCTCTTGTGATGATTTGTTAAACAAAACCAAAACGCCGGATTTTGTGGCTACTACGGCTTGTTTTGTACCCGTGGAGAATGAAACCCAACCTTGTGTGGATACCAGCGGGCACCACGTGGGAGATACGGAAAGTTACGTGGACGGGGAGGGCTGCACCGTAACCAAAACATGGCTCTATTTTAACGCAGACTGTTCTTGGAAGGTTTCTACTGCCCAGTCTTGCCCGGAAGAACCCTGCCAGCCGGATGACCAACATACTAACGGCGGCAGTGAACCGGTAACAGATGACCAGGGGTGTACCTTCCAACGCACCTGGACGTGGGATCAATCCAATTGCCAGTGGACGCATAGTGACGCGGAAGAAAAATCTTGCCCTTGCGAACCCGACGAGGAACATACCGACGGCGGCAGTGAAACGGTAACAGATGACGAAGGGTGCACCTTCCAACGCACCTGGACGTGGGACCCAACCGAATGTGAGTGGACATCTACCGACAGTGAAGAAAAAACTTGCGCGAGCAAAAAGACCTGTAAAGAATGGGAAACAGAACTGGGCGGTTGGGAAGCTATAAATGCCCAGTGTAATACAGTAGGGAAAATTGCTGATACTGATGCCAATACGTGGGGAACCAAACAAGTAGCCAGTGCTACAGATTGTTGTACATCTTGTAAAGATTTTTATGGGGATGAGGGCTACTTAAATACCACGACCGGGCTGTGTGGTATGTGGTCTTTTGAGTCCGCTAACGTTGCTTCGGCCTATAAAGTGGTAAAGGCAAACGGAGGCGGAACGGAAATCTTTGTCGCAGAATTAAACGCAAACCACCCGAAAGTGGCGGGGTGTCAGTCTGCTGCGGAAGATTGTTTGAAAGCAAGTTTAGAATGTTCGTTAGAGTTTAGTAATGTAAAACACGGGCTGGTGCCTTGTACGGATGACTTCTGCGCGGACTGCCCGGCAACTTCAAACGGTACTTGCAACAAAGGGTATTGTTATTATGAAAATAGGTGGAGCACGTTGCTTAACTCTCCGCTTATTACCACCGGGGAGTTTACAGACCCGAGTTATGAGGCGGATCCTACTATCCTGCAGCAACAGCTAGGAACAGGGAGCGCTTATTGTCAGGCAACTTGTACGGAGCCTACCGGATGTACAACAGGAAAAAGTTGCCCTAGCTTGTCTGCGGGGTACCTGAAGTATGCTGTTGAAGAGTGTACCTCAACCCGTGTGTGTACCTTCCCGCCGGAATATCCTACACTTTGCCCCAACGGGCCGATAACACAGGAAGTGACAACTTACCACGGGCCGTCTGTCTATCGGACCTCAGTGTATATGTGTAAGGGTTAGTTCTTAGTTTTTTAGGCAAACGGACACTTTTAAAAAGTGTCCGTTTGTATTTTTAGCGTATGTTTGCTTCTTTGGGGCGAAAACTATATAAAGAAACGGGAATCTTAGCTGTTTTTTTGCTTTTGGCCGGGTGTTGCAGCCTGTGGCTGGGGCAAGACGGCGGGTGGGATTTAACCAATTATCACCTCTACAACCCGTTTGCCTTTT
>JAZLAA010000035.1:0-2170 GCA_045612945.1 Elusimicrobiaceae bacterium | reverse complement strand
GGCCAAACCTACCAGCAAGCCAAGGCGTTTTTAGAGCAAGGCCGCACGGTTTTATTTACGGGCACGCCGTGCCAAATTGCGGGGCTGCGTAACTTTTTGGGCAAGGAATATGACCATTTGCTGACGGCAGAGTTGTTTTGCCACGGCGTTCCGTCGCCGGCGGTATGGCAAAAATTTTTGGCGGAAAATACCCAGCAAGACAAAATCGCCGCTATTGATTTTAGATACAAACACTTTGGGTGGGATGCTTCATTTTTAAATATTACGTATAAAAACAGGAAAACATTACCGTCACTTCCCTTTTATCTCAAGCCGCTAAAAAATTGGAAACGGGGCTTATTACTCCGTATGATTTATAAATTAGACTTTTACATTTCCAACTTATACGAAAGGCCCTCTTGCCACACGTGTCATTTTAAGGGGCTGGATAAAATGGCTGATTTCACCCTAGGGGATTTATGGGGTGTGCAAAAAACTTATCCTGCACAGTATGATAAACAAGGCCTATCGGTGTTGTTAGTAAATACAGCCAAAGCCCAGGCCTTGCTTGCTAAATTAGATTTACAAATCACGTTGATTGACGTGCAAAAAGTGGTGTCACACAATCCATATGTATTAACTTCTGTAAAACCACACCCTAAGCGCTTGGAATTTTTTGCCCGCTACCGCACCGAAAATTTCAATAAACTGGTGCGCGAACTGCTGGGTATCCAACCGTTTTATCTTACCCTGCCGTTGGCAGTTTATAAAAAAATATATCAAAAATTAGTAGGTTAGTACCCCCTAAACTGGTTCTACCCGTGCGTTGGCACCACACCACCCTTTAACCCGGTCCAGGTTGTTCCAAAATACCCCTTGCGGCTTGTTAAGTTTACTATTTTAAATTATTTTATATAATCTATATATATTATATTCGTTTTGAATAGGGCGCTTTTTATCCTTCCCTGTTTTTGCTTGCGTCCCTAGCCGTTGCTTCTTAGATATTGCTTCTTGTTGGCTTCAAAACAATCTCTAGAGGTTTGTTTAATGAAGCAACCCCTTATTTCTGTTATTATCCCGGTTCATAACGTAGAAAACTACTTGGCACGCTGTGTGGATAGTGTATTAGCCCAAACGCATCCGCACTTGGAAATACTGTTAATTGACGACGGCTCTACCGATGCCAGCGGCACCTTGTGTGATAAATATGCCCGCCAAGATAAACGCATCCGCGTATTTCACAAACCGCAAGGCGGGGTTGGTTCAGCGCGCAACACCGGGCTGGAGGCGGCCACCGGCGAATATATCGGCTTTGTGGACGGAGATGATTATATTGCTCCGACCCTGTATGAACAGTTACTTTTGGCCCTCACCCAAAGCCAGGCCGACATCAGTGTGTGTTCGGTTATCAACGTACACCCGGGAGAAGTAAAAAAACAGGCTCGCACCATTTACCATGCCGGGCACGTATATACCCATTTTAACGAGTGGATACACGATTTTTGCCGTTGTGGAATATATCACGTTTCCTATAATAAATTATTTAAAAAACAAGTTATCGGAAAAACCCGTTTTAATACAAAACTGGTACGGGCAGAAGATGTTGATTTTGTCTTTCACGTCACGCAAACAGACCGAACCATTGTCTTGATTGCACCACCTCTTTATTACTACATCCAACGGGCAAATTCTGCTATGCGGCAAATCAAAATTTCGTACTTTGAATCCGAATATCAAACCTGGAAATATATTTTTGACACTCTGAAGAAACGGAAAGAAGATTTTTCTGTCTGTTTAAAAGAGCTGTACACAAAGAGTTTGGCCCTCAAAGCGGCACATTTGGCTGTTTTAATTATTTTATGGGACGACCACAAACAATACCGTGAACCGTTGGCTCGGTTGCGTGAACTTTTTTTGGATAACGCAACACATGCCTCGCAAATTTCCGAGCGGTTCATACGTATATTTTCCAAATTGTTTGCTAAACATCCCAAACTGGTCACAGGCTTGTTGCGCTTCCCCGGCGTTAAACAAGGGCTTCGCTATTATATACAAAAAACCAAATGCCGCGCTTAGCCTCCTATGCCAAAGGATAAAGTGCGCCGGCACGCGCGCGGATGGGGGGGCGCCTTCGCACCGGAGGTATGCGACTAAGCGAGAACGAAGTATAGCGGAAAAATAGGCAGCAAAA
>JAZLAA010000034.1:0-1826 GCA_045612945.1 Elusimicrobiaceae bacterium | reverse complement strand
AACCGCCAAGGAAGTTCGTGCCTTTTGTGATAAAGTTATTGCCCAAATTACCGACCCGGCCCTCAAACCCGAAATGGAAACCTGGTACGCTCATAACTTTAAAGTAAAAGAAGTATAGCCACAGGCCTTTACCTCGGCTTTCCCCGTGGCCAATAGCATGATGGGCGATTTAACCAAACGCGTAGAAGGGCTTTTAAACAACAAAACCGCCAAGGAAGTTCGTGCCTTTTGTGATAAATTTATTGCCCAAATTACCGACCCGGCCCTCAAAGCCGAAATGGAAACCTGGTACGCTCAAAACTTTAAAGAAAAAGAAGTAGAGCCACAGGCGTTTACCTCGGAATTTATTTTAAAAACTATTATTATTGCACACAGCCACTTTTGCCAGTGGATCCGCGCACGCGGCCCGGCTACGGCTATGAGTGCCGCTTGTGCATCCACTGCGCAAGCTATTTCTATTGCTCAAGATTGGATTAAACTGGGCCGTTGCAAACGTGTCATTGTTATTAGTGCTGATGACATTACCAACGATAATGTGTCCGAATGGATTTTAACGGCCTTCTTAGCTTCTGGCGCGGCCACCACGCAAGCAGATGTTACCCAAGCCGCCCTTCCCTTTGACCGCCGCCGCAACGGTATGATTGTAGGTATGGGGGCGGTTTCCTTAATTGTGGAAGAAGAAGCCGAAGTAGCCAAACGCGGTATGAAGCCGTTAGCCAAGTTGCTGGCTACGGAGATTGCTAACAGCGGGTTCCACGTAACACGTTTGGATGTAGCGCATGTAGCCAAGGTTATGAACCGGTTGGTAACTACGGCCGAAAAAGACTACGGTTTAACCCGCAGTGAAATTGCCAAACAACTGGTATTTATTTCGCACGAAACTTACACGCCGGCCCGCGGCGGCAGTGCCAGTGCCGAAGCATATGCCTTAAAATCTACTTTTGGTGCGGATGTGAGTAGCGTGATTGTCAGCAATACCAAGGGATTTACAGGCCACTCCATGGGCGCCGGTTTGGAAGATGCTATCGCTGTACGCTGTTTGAACACGGGGCTCGTTCCGCCGATTGCTAACTTTAAAGAGGCGGACCCGGAACTTGCGGGCATTACGCTTAGTAAGGGCGGCCATTACAACTTTAAATATGCCCTGCGCCTGGCGGCCGGGTTTGGTTCCCAACTAGGTATGACGTTGTTAGAAAAAGCTTGGCAGGAGGGGGAACCGCGTATTTGTGACAATGCCCGTCACGAGGCGTGGCTCAAAGAAATTTCAGGTCAACAAGCCCCGGTGTTAGAAGTAGTGCAAAACACGCTTCGCATTAAAGACAATTACCACCATGGTGTTAAACCGGCTTTGGTTATGGAAGGTTCGCAAGCGTTTGTGGATAAAGTCAATGCGGTAGCTGTCCAACCGACCCCCGTAGCCCCAGCGGCGGCAACGCCGGTGGCCCAACCTGCTCCGGCAGTAGTCACTCCGGCTCCAGTAGCAGTTGCAGCCAAAGCGTTAGATGAAGCCACGGTCACCAAAGAAGTGGTACAAATGGTATCTGAAAAAACAGGCTACCCTGAAGACATGCTGGAGTTAGACCTGGATATGGAAGCCGACCTAGGGATTGATACAGTCAAACAGGCCGAGCTTTTTGCCGGTATGCGTGAACATTATGGTATTGCGCAGCAAGACGGTATCCAGCTGAAAGATTACCCGACCATTCGTCACTGCATTAAATTTGTACTAGCCAACGCGGGCAAACCTGCGGCAGTAGCAGCCCCTGTTACCGCCCCCGTAGCCCCTGCTCCGGCGGCAACGCCTGTGGCAACTCCCACGCCAGTAG
>JAZLAA010000033.1:0-2612 GCA_045612945.1 Elusimicrobiaceae bacterium | reverse complement strand
CCAACATTCTCACCTTCCGGGCGCCATTTATTTGAGGGACAGGAAACATAACACTCAGCATTTGCGGCCTCTATGCAACTAATGCTTGAATCCAAGTTTTGCGGGTTCCAGCTACTTATGCCATTTGCATCCCTCGTTTCCGGGTTCATCATAGCTACTGCGGCGGCTTGGCGTAATGCCCCCATGGTAGCCCACACTTCGGCTAAGCGGCTTTTCTCTACTGCTTTTTGGTATTGCGGCACAGCCACGGCTGCCAAAATGCCTACAATCAGCACCACTACCAGTAGCTCAATAAGCGTGAAACCCCGCCGGGTACTTTGTTGTTTCATAAACAACCTCCTATTTTAGTTCAATTTAGCTGTTTATGAAACCCATACAAAAACGGCTGTCTGCCGCGAGCCATTCAGACGACCCCACATACAAACAGCCGTGGTTTGCCCCTCTTACGAAAGGCAAACACTCGGCACAACACCCACGGGTAATTAGTCCGTGGACGTTGCGCCTAAAAACGACTGTTTTCGGAGTCTGAATGGATACCCTATCGGGTACGCCCCGTATTCCGCATACGGTTCCAAAAACAGATTAAATTGTACTCTTAGTATAATAAAAAAACGGGGAATTATCAAGACGATAATCCCCCACAAATGTTACAGAAATTTTCTATTTTTTGCGCCCGCTTTTGATATGAATCCGACAGACGGGGTTCTCGGGGTCTAGGAAACAGGCATTGGATTTTTCGTGGCTGCGCCAAGTATCTTCATCCAAACTATCCATAGCAGCGGAAATTTGGGCCTGTTCCTGCTCTGTAAACGCATTATTAGGTGAATAAATAACATAATCTGCGTGAATATACTGTTGCAGTTGGGGTGGAATTATAAACAGCGTATCATACTCTAAATTAAGATGCAATAACTTCCACTCCGCTTCGGAATTAGATACAAATTCTAACGTTTTGGTTTTTAAATTTTCCTCTTTTAAAAGCATAGGAAGCGTGGGAGCATGACGGGAATATGTTTGCGTATGAAATTGCCCCGCATGCAATACAATACGAGCTTGCGGATTATGCTGCCTAAGTGAAACCAAACGCTTTACCCACGCCCGGTTGCGAATTTCCATTCCCTCCGGGCTAATGGCCCACACATAATAATTAGTTTGGGTACGGGGGACATCTAACCCAATCACTTTAACCCCGTAACGTTTGGCTATGGTAGCCACAAACGTTCTTTGAGATAGCACACACTTCTCGTACAATTCCTCATAAGAAATTTCCCCCTGGGCAAATTGGTCTAATAAGGGTTGCTCAGAAGCTAACAAGAACTCACTGGCTATATGCGTAAGCCCCTGCGGGCTGGAAGAAAGATCCCGAAGCATGACATTAACTTCACGAGAGGGAATAGAGTTGCGGTGTTCTTCCCCCACCAGCAAAATATCTAAATCTGCCGTAAACAAGGAAGCATAATTAAAATCCTGCGCAAGCGGCTGCCCACTCTTTAATAAAAGTTCGCGCAACGCAGGATCTTGTACTAAAGGCGCAAAATCATCCGCACGCTCTTGGTTCAATATATCCATAGCCCCCAGCGGAAGTGCAAACAACAACGCTAAACAACTTATTAAAAAAATAGTTATCCGTTTCATATTATTAGTGTAGTGAAAAAAATAAAAAAAACAAGTATTCTCATTCCAATACTTCAAAAATAACCTGGTCTGTTTCCCCCCCGCAGTAAACCGCTAACGTATGCCGGCCTACTTGTAATGGCCACCAAGCGGTACAAGCCGTATCGGTTAAGGCGTTCCCATCTACCGTCCAACGGCAAACCCGGTGGGCACAATGTGCTGAAAATTTAAGTTGTTGGGCACTGCGCGCCACCGCCGGGTCTATATAGTACTGGTTATCAGCTTGTGGCGAAGTAATACGCGTATGGGTTACGCCCGGCGTATGCACCCCACGACAAGTGTCAGGCCTGCGGTTGGCCTCAAACAGTTCTTCGTGCGTGTAAGGGCAAGCGGGGCTTGCCAACAAGCCGCTTTGGTTACACACCACGGCACGTTGCAACCCGGCCGGAGGTACAAAGGCCGCCGAAGGGTATTTTTCTTGCAAATAAACCGCAATATCATGCAAAATAGGGCCCGCCCCAGTTATGCCGGACACTTTTTGCATGGGGCTGGCATCAAAATTCCCCACCCATACGCCCACCGTCCAACGAGAAGTATACCCTAAAGCAAAATTGTCTTTATAATCTTTGGAAGTACCTGTTTTGGCGGCCATTTCAAAAGGAAGTGCCAACGGAGAGTTTAATCCAAACGCCGGGGAACGAGCTTGGTTATCTTTGAGTATATCCGTAAGAATATAGGCGGTGGCCGGAGTAAAAACACGTACCGGGGTACCCGGCAGTGATATTTGCGGCGCAGAAGCCAGGTGCAAAGGCGTCCAAGTGCCCCCCCGCGCCAACATGCGGTAGGCAGCAGCTAATTCCAGCAAGCGGACCTCCCCGTTACCCAGGGCAAGCCCCAGCCCGTAAAAATCCGCCTCTTTGCGTAGGGAAGTAAACCCTGATTTACGGAGTAAATTTAGCAAAGCAGAAGTGCCAATCTTTTCAGCCGCCTTCACTGCC
>JAZLAA010000032.1:0-3174 GCA_045612945.1 Elusimicrobiaceae bacterium | reverse complement strand
TAACGCTGTAGCGTTGGCCGCTTGTGCGCTATCCGTAGCTACCCTCATTAGTACCATCGCCAACACCCAACAACAAGCCATGATGGGCGGTGTATTGATACTACTGCCGGCTATCTTGCTCTCCGGCGTGTTTTTCCCGGTAGCCAACATCCCGGAAGGATTCCGGTGGCTATGCTACTTAAATCCGCTCATGTATGCCTGTACCAATTTCCGCAATATCATCCTAAAAGGCGGCGATTATGCGTTCTTTTGGCAATATTTCAGTGTTTTGCTGGGTATGGCACTTGTTTTGGCCGCCACTGCTTATAAAAATTTCAAAGCCAAACTTAATTAGCCTTTCCTTTTCTGCAAATACTTGCACGCTCTGGGATACACAAACTGTCACAGGTAACCAAAATAATTGTGCTTTTCTCGTGTCCAAAACCAGGTTGGGTGGCATAATCAGGACGCATTCGTATCATAATTGCTACAATACTATATATGGAGGAAATATGAAGAAAGAACTTGGCGTAAAACCGTTTTTATTCCCGATGCCGGTGCTTATGATTGCCACTTATAACGAAGATGGCACCGTAGATGTAATGAACATGGCGTGGGGTGGCATTTGCGATCATGATAAAGTGGCTCTTAACTTAGAAGAAAGCCATAAAACTGTAGCAAACATTAAGGCGCGTAGAGCATTTACAATTAGTATTGCTGATACGGAGCATTTGGAAGCAGCGGACTATTTTGGTATCGCTTCGGCCAATTCCGTCAAAGATAAATTTAAAAAATCGGGCTTGCATGCCGTCAAAAGCACACGGGTAGATGCCCCTATTGTAGAAGAATTTCCGCTGACGTTGGAGTGTGAAGTAGAAGAAATCCAACCGGATGGATTTCGCGTGGTGGGTAAAATTGTCAATGTTTTGGCGGACGAGAAAGTCCTCACAAGCAACGGCACCGTGGACCCTACCAAATTAAATGCGTTTGTGTTTGACCAGTTCCAAGGCGGTTATTACAAAATTGGCGAGAAAGTAGGCCAAGCATGGAATAGTGGCAAAAAATTAGTTAAATAAATACCCGTTGCATTTGCATTGCCCCTTACTTAAGTGTAGGGGGTTTTTTAGTGTCCAAACTCTGTCCATTCTCCGTATAGCTTATTTGCTTAATCTTGCTTATTTACTGTGACCAAAAAGCGCGCAAGGCATAATTTAAACTTTCTGCTTGACTTAGAGTTTACTCAAACTGATACAATATTTTTATGGGAGAAACTATGAAAACTATTAAACTAAACGACGGTAATTTAATTCCGCAATTCGGCACAGGCGTATTCCAAGTGCCGGACGGCAAAGAAACCCTAGATGTAGTTAAAAATGCGCTAAATTTGGGTATTCGTCATATTGATACCGCCCATGCCTACCAAAATGAGCGCAGCGTAGGAAAAGCCGTTAAAGAGAGCGGTATAGTCCGGAAAGAAATTTGGATTACCACCAAACTGTGGCCCAGCGAATACGGCGAAGGAGTTACCTCACAGGCTATTGATAAGATGCTCAAACGCTTAGACACAGATTATATTGACTTGCTTCTGTTACACCAACAATTTGGCGATTATTTGGGCGCTTGGAAAGATATGGAAAAGGCCGTAAAAGACGGACGCGTCAAATCCATTGGCCTTAGCAATTTTGAGTCCCACCGCTTGGAAGAAGTATTAGATAAAGCCACTATTTATCCGTCTGTTTTGCAGGTAGAATGCCACCCGTACTATCAACAAAAAGAACTTAAAAAAAGAATTGCTAAGTATGGCACCGTCATAGAAAGTTGGTATCCTATCGGACACGGCGATAAAGGCCTTATTCAAGAACCTCTTTTTACGCAACTTGCCCAAAAATATCACAAAACCAATGTGCAAATTATTTTGCGTTGGCATATACAAGAAGGAACAGTTGTTTTCCCGCGCACCATGAACCCGGTGCACATGAAGGAAAATTTTGACATCTTTGATTTTGAACTAACTAACGAGGAAATGAACGAAATTCGTGCGTTAGATAACGGCAAGCGTTTCTTTACTATGACACTGGAAGAACAAGAACGAAACTTAGGTGCTTGGAAACCGGAAGATTAATATGAACTACCCAAAAGGATATGTTTACGAACTGATGGATAAAGGCGGCCCGACCGACATCCGCGAGCCGTACTTTAAAGAAGCCGTAGATGAAATGATGCGGGCCAGAACGCTCTGCGCCAAAGCCAATGCCAAACTGCCCGACGACCCCACCTATGTGGCTGATTTGGAAGAACTATTCGGCCGCAAATTGGATGATGTGCGTATTTTAACTCCGTTTACGTGCGACTTTGGCAACCGTATCACCTTTGGTAAAGGTGTGTTTATCAATCACTCGGCTATTTTGTCTGCCTCTGGCGGAATAGAGTTTGAAGACGGCGTCATGGCCGCCCCCGGGCTTAAAATCGCTACCATTAACCACGATATGTATGACCGCCATTTAACCTATACCTACGGTAAAGTGCTCGTTAAGAAAAACGCATGGTTAGGGCTCAATGTTACCATATGCCCCGGCGTAACCATCGGAAAATACGCCGTGGTAGCCGCAGGAGCGGTAGTAACCAAAGACGTGCCCGATTATGCCGTTGTAGGAGGCGTGCCTGCCAAAGTAATTAAAATGTTAGACCCTGATAAAATGAAAGATTAAGGAAAGGAGCATAAAATGAAAAAAATACAGACACTTTTACTAACCGCATTATTTGCTACTGCCTGTAATGCCAAACCCAAAACCGAGGAGACTCCAAAACCTATGACACAAAATAATAAAGTATTAGTAGTTTATTTTTCCCGTACCGGAGAACAATACAGCGTCGGGAACATTAAAGAAGGTAACACCGCCATTGTGGCCAAAATGATTGCCGATAAAACAGGAGCAGATTTGTTTGAAATTAAACTGGCAAACGATACTTATCCTGCTTCCTATACCGCGCTCACCAAAGCGGCACAACAAGAAAAACAAGCCAATGCCCGCCCCGCAATTATAGGCAAAGTGGCTAATTTTGACGACTATGGCACGGTATTTATCGGATGTCCCAACTGGTGGGGCGATTTGCCTATGGCCGTTTATACGTTTATGGAACAGTATGATTGGAGTGGCAAGAAAGTAGCTCCGTTTGTAACGCACGAAGGCAGTG
>JAZLAA010000031.1:0-1626 GCA_045612945.1 Elusimicrobiaceae bacterium | reverse complement strand
ATATTCAGCGTCTACGCCAAGAAGAAAAGAAATTAAAAGCTTCTGCACCGGAGAAGCCCTCCATGCTTCCCTCGCTGGATACGGCTAGTCTGCCCAATATTCCTGCACCCAAACCAAACACGGAATTTAATTCGATTGGGTTCACGGTACAACCCATGCCCACGGCTGAAGAACTAAAACCCGTTGAAGTTTATACGCCGGCCCCTCCTGCGGAAATTACCAAAGAGCATGCCTTCTCGCAAACCAAAGAACAAAGAAAGCGTTGGTGGCTTAACATTTTATTCAAACTACCGGTGTTTACGGTATTTACATTTTTGGTATCTTATGTGTTCTTCCGGCTAGGAACTATTTGTGCAGCCAACGTAGTCCCGGGGGACCATTTCTTGGCCAACCTCATAAACCCCTTCTTGGCCGATTCGCTGGCACCCAACCAGTTTACTTTTACAGGGCTCTCAGTGGCGATGTTGCTCTTAGTTTTTTTCTCAGCCGTAGTGAAAGAATTTGCCCACGCCACCCTTACTCTAACAGCTTTGGCCGGGGTTTCCTATGTAGCCGGGCTCTTTACTCCACAAGCCGGTTTTTTGGAGATGGGTACATTTGTGCATTTCCTGTTCACTCCGCAGTACTATTTGTGTTACCTGGTACTGGCATTAATGTGGACGGTTTCACTGTGTTTCACGTTTAACCGCACGCTTTTACAAGGAATTTTAGGCGCCTCTTTGGTGCTTATGGTGTTGGCCCTTTCGTACTTGGCCCCTCACCTATCCATTCCTCCGGCAACCCAAGTTCCATCGTTTAAGATTTTGTTCTTTGTGTCGTTGTTTAGTGCAGTAGCCTCTATTTACTATCTGGCTAACCGTAACGAAAAAACAACCACCGTATTACCGATGATTTTCCTATTGCTAGCCAGTAGTTCTATGTGGATTTATACGGTATCGGGCCTGCATGAAGAAATCATACAAACCACCCGTGTGCTTATTGGCAACATTGAAATTAGGCGCTTGCACACCACAGACGAAACTACGAAATTGGAAAAGGAATATGATATCAATTCCCGCCGGGAATTATTCTCTAATATGGACCAGACCAACGAAGTTTCCGTCATGCCCCCGCAAGAAGCTCGCCAGTTTTTGGAAGAAAAAATAGAACGTCTGGCTCCCAATCAGTTCGGTCCGGATACGTTACCCGTATTTTCACACTTGCTAGACAGTTACTATCGGGGCGGGGAAAGTAATATGAAACTCTCGGCCTGGGCCTATACCTTAACCATGCCCGTAGAGGATTTTAACCTCTATGCCCCCGAGAATGGCGCCTATAATTTTTTGATGTTCTTTTTATGCTTTATGAGTATTATGTTTTGTTTAGAAGCGTTGGTATTTAATGACTAGTTAGGATATCATCATGACTACACAAACCTTTGATATTGAATTTGCAGCCGTAACGGACATTGGAAAAATCCGTGAAAAAAACGAAGATAACGTGCTTATTTCTTCAGATTTAAGCCTAGGCGTAGTAGCCGATGGAATGGGGGGGCACAGTGCTGGGGAAATTGCCAGCAATATAGCGGTATCTGTGCTGGCAGAAACCGTACGCAAAATTAACGCCGGAACGTTACAAATCCCAGAT
>JAZLAA010000030.1:0-1580 GCA_045612945.1 Elusimicrobiaceae bacterium | reverse complement strand
CTTGCTGAGCCGCGCGGGCACGCGGTAACGCCACAAACTGATTATAGCCAGTTAAAATCAGCAAAAACAGCATGGCGGTAATGAGAAATTGTCGATTATTCATAATGCTCCTTTGGGTCAGTTTCACCGAAGTGAAACGCTAAAAGGAACCTTTAGACTAAGGAACCGGGTCATACCCACCGGGATGAAAAGGATGACATTTGGCTACACGCTTGGTTGCCAGCCACCCTCCTTTACATACACCGTGCTTGATAATTGCCTGCAGGGCATATTGGCTACAAGTAGGGGTAAAACGGCACACGCCGCGCGGACCCAATAAAGGCCGCAAACAATGATACCCCGCTACCAGCCCCTGCACAACCCTTTTCCTTAAAAGAAGCGAAAATTTTTTCATTCGTGCTTCCTGTTAGACGGAAGTTTTACCAGTAATGCGGCTTTACCGCACAGTGACATGAGCGCCTGCTGCGCTGCTTGCACATGATGTAACCGTTCATGGTTACGGGGGCTTACAATAATATCCACCCCTAATGGTAAATAAATTCTACACGCTCTAAAGGCTTCTCTTAACAATCGTTTGGTACGGTTGCGAACAACCGCCGGGCCTAACTTCTTAGACACCACTACCGCAAACCGAGGAGGTCTATTTTGGGAGGTTTGTTTGCTCCACAACACCAACTCCTCCTGCCTGGTTTTTACGCCGTTTGCAATAATGCGCTCAAAATCACGCTTCAAATGCAACCGGGCCGAATACGGCAGACCTTTGGGCAACATGGGCTTAAGCGGCGCGGATAAGTTCGTGGCGGCCTTTGGCACGGCGGGCGCTTAATACTTTGCGGCCCCCGGCAGTGGCCATACGGGCA
Organism: Elusimicrobiaceae bacterium; assembly: GCA_045612945.1. Classification (GTDB taxonomy): domain Bacteria; phylum Elusimicrobiota; class Elusimicrobia; order Elusimicrobiales; family Elusimicrobiaceae; genus Avelusimicrobium. Next base: position 720 of record JAZLAA010000030.1, on the reverse strand, counting down.
CGAAAGCCGATGTGTTTGGCACGTCTTCTTTTGTTAGGTCTATAAGTCGGTAACATAATACATTTTGTGCACGCACGCCACACAATATTTGGCGTGCGGCAAACTCCTTATACGAATTTAAAATGGGTTTTAAACCACAGTTTTATTATAGCTTTTTTACAAACTTCTTGCAACGTGGCTTTATCAAAGGCCAAAAACTATTGGGGTTGCACCTCGGGTTCACCCAAGTTTAGGCACGCAACCTGCACCAACCTCCCTGTGCCGGTTTTTTCATCTATCAACACGCCCCAGGGGCCACTGGCACGCAGCTCTATCGCTTGCCGTCCACCGACTGGCCAATAGGTAACCCCGGTGGGTACCGGGTATACCCGCACCGGGCCCCAAGCCGAGTGCGGATAGCGTGTATAGTGATGTTCAAAGCAAATCAATACGTCACGCACCAAAGCTTGTTGATCTGTGTAAAAGGACTCTTTCGTCCACGCAGGCAACACCGGTTCCGGCGGGGCGGGTGACAGTTCTAATTCCAAATATCCCTGGGCACGGCTTATGGCGCGGGTTACCTCAGCCGGGATGGGGTGTTGGGCCGGAAAAAAGTGCACATCTCCATCCGGCAGTTCAATTGCGTAACTGTTGGCGGGTAGTAAGATTCCCCCTTCCCGCACATAAGTGGCGTGTTTAACGGGTACGGCCAAGAGGGTAGCCTGCGGAAATTGGGGTAAG
>JAZLAA010000029.1:0-3682 GCA_045612945.1 Elusimicrobiaceae bacterium | reverse complement strand
ATAGGGGCCCAAGGCACTGTTAAATTGCACGCGAAACCCACGGTTTACGTGAATTTCCCCGTTGTCATCTTGCCATGGAACCCGGAAGGAAATAATTCGCTCCGGCTCGGCCATACGCTCCAAAATTTTTTCCCGGCGGTACACGGGGTGTTTGTCCAGTACCGGGCCTAGCGTGCGTACCACTTCTTCAACGGCCTGTAAAAATACTTTTTGATGCGGGTTCTTCTGTTCCAGCTGGGTTAGAAACTGTTGTATGTATTCGTGGGTATTCATGGGGCCTCCTGTAGGTTTATTTAACATTTCTAAAGCGATAATTTCAAGAGTTTTTTAGCGCAAAATATGTTACACTACCCGTAACCTAGTGTAAGGGGAGAATACGAGTGAAGTTAACCGCTAACATGGAAGATTACTTAGAAGCCATTTCATTTTGTGCAGATGAAACGGGGGTAGCCCGCGTGCGGGATGTGCGCAATATGCTAGGGGTCAAAACGCCTAGTGTAACGGGAGCCATGAAAGAATTGGCCACCCAGGGGTATGTGCTTCACTCCCCGTATAGTGGGATTACGCTTACAGCCAAAGGCCGCCGCGCCGCCGAAGACGTCAAAAAACGCCATGCTATTTTTAAACGGTTTTTAGAACAGGTGCTGGGCGTTAACCCGAAGACCGCAGAAATGGATGCCTGTAAAATGGAACATGCGGTCAGCAAAGAAACTTTAAACAAACTTCATGCCTACCTACATAAAATCGCCGGCGATAAATAAATCCATTTAACCGAAGGGTGGATAGCCCATAAAACGTCTATACGTGCGGGATAATTTTGTATAATATGAGTAGCTTATTTTATCCTTAAATTTGGAGCATTTTTTATCATGGCAAAGAATAAGTATTCCCATACCGTTTTATTACCTAAGACTGATTTTCCCATGCGTGCGGGCCTAGCTCAAAAAGAACCGGGTATTTTGGAGTTTTGGAAATCCATTAACCTCTACGAAGCACTGCTTAAAAAGAATGAAGCCGGGAAACATTTTGTTTTGCACGACGGGCCTCCTTATGCCAATGGTAAAATTCACATTGGGCACGCACTAGACAAAGTGATTAAGGATATTATTTTAAAATCCCGCGCCATGACCGGCCATTATACCCCTTATGTACCGGGGTGGGATTGCCACGGCTTGCCCATTGAGCAAGCCCTGCTAAAAGAATTGGGGCAAGAAAAAAAACATATTACTGATGTGCCGGCTTTCCGCCAGAAGGCTCGTGCTTTTGCGGCTAAATTTATTGACTTACAGCGCCAAGGCTTTAAACGCCTGGGGGTGCAAGCCGATTGGGAAAACCCCTATTTAACGATGTCTAAACGCTACGAAGGTATTACTATCGGCGTATTTTTGGATTTAATTGAGAAAGGATATGTGTATAAGGGCCAGAAAACCATTACCTGGTGCCCCCACTGTGAAACGGCGTTGGCCGATGCCGAAACGGAATACCAAGATATTGCTTCCCCGTCTATTTACTTGCGTTTTAAATTGGTAAAAGCGCCCCGCGAAGTATTGGGCAAGTTGGATGAAACCCAGCCTGTCAGCTTAGCGGTGTGGACTACCACGCCGTGGACCATTCCGGCCAACCAGGCGGCGGCGGTATCTAAGACGGAAAATTACGTGGTCTTGCAAGATGAGGCTACGCACGAATACTATATTGTGGCGCAGAAGCTGGCTCAAGATTTTATCCAAAATACCGGTCGTGCCTGTTGCGAAGTAAGCCAAGTGGCCGGTAAAGATTTGGTGGGCCTTACCTACTACCACCCGCTTACCCAAAAAGAAAATCCAATCATTTGGACGGATTTTGTAACCATGGATGCCGGGGTGGGGGTGGTGCATATTGCTCCCGGCCACGGGGAAGAAGATGCCCAGGCCGGCAAACAGTGGAATTTGGAAACTTTTTGCCCGGTTGATGAAAAAGGTTGCTATACAAAAGAAGCTGGCGTGTTCCCGGGGATGCACGTGTTTGAAGCTAACCCGCTGGTTATTAAAAAATTGGACGAGCTGGGGGCACTTATTAAAGAACAATCCATTACCCACAGCTATCCGCATTGCTGGCGTTGCCATAACCCAATTATCTTCCGTGCTACGGAACAGTGGTTTATGTCTATTGACAAAAACGGCCTGCGCGAGAAACTGATGAAAAATTTGGATCAGGTCGATTTTTACCCCACCGCCGGAAAAGAACGCATGCGCTCCATGATTGGGTTGCGGCCGGATTGGTGTCTTTCACGCCAACGCTTCTGGGGGAGCCCGGTGACCGTTTTGTATTGTAAAAAGTGCGGCCAAGCTCAAATCAATGCCAAGTTGTTTGATTTTATTAAGCAACGTGCGCTGGAGGAAGGATCGGATTTTTGGTTTACGGACCCGGTGGAAAAATTAGTGCCGCCAGGATATACCTGTAACTGCGGATGCAACGAGTTTAGAAAAGAAACGGATATTCTGGACGTGTGGCTGGACTCGGGCGTATCATGGGCGGCGGTACTCAAAGACCGCGGGTTGGATTTCCCTGCAGATGTGTATTCCGAAGGATCGGACCAGCACCGCGGCTGGTTCCAAAGTTCTTATATTCCGGCTTACACGCTGGAAAATACAGCCCCTTTTAAAACCATTCTTACCCATGGTATGGTATTAGACGGGCAAGGCAAACCCATGCACAAATCGGCCGGAAATGCGGTGGACCCCGAAGACGTCATTAATCAATACGGGGCTGATATTTTGCGCTTGTGGGTATCGTTAAGCGATTATCAAGGGGATGTGCGTATTTCGCAAGAAATTTTGCAAGGCCCCATTGATACCTACCGCAAAATCCGCAATACCGTACGTTACGCGTTGGGCAATTTGTACGACTACGACCCCGCTATTCATAAAGTGCCTGTGAAAGAGTTGGCGGAAATGGATAAATATATGCTGGGCCGTTTAGATGCGCTGATTCAAGAAGTACATGCCGGATATAACGAGTTTAATTTTCGCCGTGCTGTACGCGCGCTGACTGATTTCTGTATCTTGGATTTGTCCTCTTTCATGTTAGATGCTTCCAAAGACCGTCTTTACACGCTGGGCGCCGATGCCCCGGGCCGGCGCAGTGCACAAACTGTGTTGGCAGAAATAGTAACGGCCCTATTGCAACTGATGGCCCCCGTACTTTCGTTTACCGCGGAAGAGGCCTGGCAAACGTTGCGCCGCACGGCCTTGGGACGTGAACTGCCGCAAAGCGTTTTCCTGTCTGATATGCCGCGCAATGCTTCGTTTATCCCAGATGTGCGCTTAGAAGAGAAATGGAATGAAATCCGCCGTATCCGCGAAGGCGTACAAAAATTTTTGGAAGAAGCACGCGAGAAAAAAATTATTGGTTCTTCGTTAGAAGCCAAAGTAATTTTTAGCACCAACGACCCCTCTACCCGGGCTTTCTTGGATGAAACGAAAGATCTGTGGCCGGAGATTGCTATTGTTTCGCAAGTAGAAATTAAGGCGGGTTCGGACCCGTTGTTTGTGGAAGTGACCCATGCCACCGGTCAAAAATGCGCACGTTGCTGGCAATGGAAAGACGAGGTGGGAACGCTAACCCCGCATACGGATGTATGTGCGCGTTGTGCCCACGTGTTGGAAAATTCCTCTTTTACATTAGCGCAAACGGAGCCGGTACA
>JAZLAA010000028.1:0-3749 GCA_045612945.1 Elusimicrobiaceae bacterium | reverse complement strand
AATACCACGGATCCAAATTATTCGCTCTATGCCGCCGGTGTGGTGCATCAGGCACAAGATTCGGTGATGTGGTGGAACGGCGAAGCCGCACAGACCCTTACCTGTGATGATGCGGAAGGATTTATAAACGCAGTAGATTTTGTGCAATTTATGGAGGGGGAAACTTCCCCGCGCTTGGAAAACGGCTGGCAAAGTATCTGCGGCAGAGATGTGTATTACTTACGCGGCCGCGCCGCGCAAAACGGACAAGAGGATCTTTCTGCTTTGCAAACGCAAACGGACCAAGCCCGTTTATCAGGCCGGGTGGCACTCACGTTACACGCATTATACCAACAGTGGGCACAATACTTGCGCCAGCAGGTATTTGCGGAAATGTCCCGTTTGCGCGCGTTGCTTAAAGCACAGCCGCGCCCGTTGGACGATAAAGGATTGTTAATTTCGGCGCAAGTACATCATTTGGAGCAAGTATCTTCCTGCGTATATGGGGCGATGCACCTAATTGAATCTTATGGGTCCAACCCTGCCCAATGTGTGGATGAAGATTGCACTCCCTTGCGCCAGGAGTTGGCCCAAAAGCCTTGTGCAACGAACGTGGCCCCTATGCAAACGCCCGGGTTGCTTACTTCCACCCCGCTGGAGGAAGATTATCCCACGGGCACAGTACATACGTGTGGGGTATGCGGTAAACCCATTGAATTGGGTCAAGAACGTTATGATGCGGCTCATGCTTATGTAAAAAAACGCTTGGTATATTACCCTTATTTCCGCCATGCGCAGTGCCGGGCTATACAGGCGGACAAAGCCCGGGTCTATCAAGACGCCGCTACCGTTATAGAAGCCCCTACCTATGCTGCGTTACAAGCCCGGGTATGGTTGGCTGAAAATCTGTTTAATAAAGGGCATAAGGCGGTTACGGCGGCCAATGCGCCTGTAGCGCAAGAGACTACGGTGCAACACGCTTCGGCTGTTTCGCAAGAGCCGTCTGTTTTGCCGGAGGCTCTTCAGGCAGCCCCTGCGCTTACACCGGTGGCCTCTATAAAAGAAAAGGCCCCTGCTCCTTGCGCCAACTTTTCATCGGTAGCTACGGTGCAACCGGGCGAAACGGTTGCTTGCAGTGTGTGTGGCCGTGAAATGGCTGAGGGAGAAACGTATTATAAACGTACCGAGAGCCGGTTTATTTTGCGTAACAGTGCCTGTGCGTATGATTTCTTTGCCCAAAAACATGCGGTAGATGACGCGGCTTTGGCCTCTTACGAACGCACCTACTTCCATACACCGGCAGACGTAACTCGTGCCCGCTTAGATATGGAATCTTTGGGCCTGTCCGTAGAGGATGTTCGCCGTTTTCGTGCACAAAAACAAGCGGCGGCCGAGCAAGCCCGGCAACAGCTACAAAACCAAATTGCACAAGACCAAGCCCGCCAAGAATTGCGCCGGCGTTTTATGCAAGAGTGTCATTCTTATCAAGTGGTTACCGAGCAAGATGTTAAACGCTATGAAGAAACATTTGCCCCTGTTTTACAACGCATTGGCAAGAAACGTAGCCAACAAAAACAGCTGACCAAAAAAGAACAACGTATCTTCGGATATTATCAGCAACTGCTAGCCCATGAACAAACTACATCTTACTGCCGGGATTTAGAACAGCAGCTTGCACAGTAGAGATTATGTTTTAATAGGTAGCCCCTGCTTACAAGCAGGGGCTATTTTGTGGTATAAAGGGTAAGAATCAGTCTTGCGGGATAGCTAATGCTTCCGCTACATGTTCGGCCGAAATAGGGCTTTTGATGTGGCCGGATGTATTGCGGGTGTAGATATGGTGAATGTCTTTTTCGTCACGCAGAACAACCATTTTGGTATTGCCTAGGGCCAGTAAAAAACGTAAATTTGCAAATTTTGTACTCATATTAAACTCCTTTTAAAATCTTATATCACTATTTAAGCTGATTTTGCGCCCGTTCGCAAGCGAAATAAAGACCCGCTTGTTACTGGGCCTTTTTGCTAGGCCCTGCGGACGTTTATTAGCACAAAAAAACGGACTTGTCAACAGTTTTTTTGAAAAAGTGAATTTAGCCAAAAAAATGGGGATTTTTTTGTTTTGTCGTCGGTAATATCTCGTAAAAAATAAGTTAAAAAATAAGTCCGGGCAAAGTTATCCACAGAAAAACCTAGTTATCCACAGGTTTGTTTTTGGGGGGGTATTTTAAGCGGCTTAAAAGCACCTAATTCCCCATTAAGACCGGGCGGTAGGGGGGAATCTATCCACAGGTTATCCACAGCTGTTGAAAAGCCGGTTTACAAAGTGCCACTATTTTTTTATAATACCAGCAGGAGGGCATTATGAATTTGCACAAATTGGTTTTAGGGGTCGTTTTACTGGGGGTAGCCGGGTGCGCTTCCTCTAACAAAGAAGAAGATACCCTGCCGCGTTTACCGGCAGAGGACCCGTATGTGGTAGAAGCGGAAGCACAAAATTATAAACTTTATAATCAAACCCCGGCGCAGATGTACCGCTCGCTTAAATTGCCTTCTGTTAATTATGATTTTGACTCTATTCGCCCGCCGGAATATGCCTACCCGCTTTTAGATAAAATTACTACCATCATGCAGGAGCGCGAAAATTTGCACCTTATTTTAGAAGGTCACAGCGATGTGCTAGGGTCGGATGAGTATAACTATTGGTTGTCCGGCTCGCGTGCGGCAGCATTAAAATCGTATTTAGTAAGCCGCGGCATTAACGCAGAGCGCATCCGCATCCACGCTTACGGCAACACGCGGCCCATTACGCTGGATAATTCTCAAGACGGTCGGCGCGCTAACCGCCGCGTAGATCTGAAGTTTACCACCCGGCAGTGGCGGTCTGTTTATTAAGAAGTTTTATTTGTGGTGCGCCCCTCTTACCGGAGGGGCACATTTTTGTTGTGCATAGTGTTATTCCCTTTAGGGGGTTTCTTTTCCCGTTATAAATTTCTACAATATAACCAACTTTATGGATTAGGAACTACTATGCTGGATTTAACCAAACCCCAAAAAGAAACCGTTTATATGAAGCTAATCCGGGTGCTGCTGGCGGCCACATTTCTGGTAGTGCCGTTGGTGTTTTTTACGGATTTAACCGCTAATCCGTTTTTTGCACAGAACGTGCTTTTGTACGTATTGTTGGCTTTTATTTACGCTACTTTGGCCGTTAAATTTTTGCGCACCCGCACCATAGACTTTACCAAAACTTTTTTTGATTTGGCATTTTTTCTCTATGTCATTACCTGTGCCATGGGGTGGCTGGTATCTTTTTCCGGCGCGGCGCAAGCTATGCGTCAAACGCTTTTCTTTGGATTATTAAATTACGGTACGTTGCTACTGGTGGTAGCGGTAGGGGCGTATATTATTAGTAAAAACATTGTATTCTCCGGTATGATTGAAAGCAAAACTAACTACATTTTGCTTTTCTTTGTGTGGGGCGGGCTTTGGTACTTTGCCCCGATGTTAAAAACAAATGTCACGTCGGAAACATTTTTCTCTCAGCTGTGGGATTGGTACGCCGTTTTGTTGTGGGCCGTAGGCATTTTTTTAGGGGTGCGGGTACTTAATAAACTGACCCAAGAAAACATTTTAGTCCTTTTATTTGTGGCCGTATTTTTGGCGTGTTGTTACGGGGTGTTGCAAGCATTGGGGTTGGATTTTTTGTGGCCGTTTGAAATTAACCAATTTGCTACGAAAGCATTTTCCACGTTTGGCAATCCAAACTTTTT
>JAZLAA010000027.1:0-10053 GCA_045612945.1 Elusimicrobiaceae bacterium | reverse complement strand
GAGTGGTTGCCTCTGCGTCCGCCAACGGCCCACAAGGGCAGTTTTGGGCGGGTATTGGTGGTGGCTGGTTCACGCACGATGTGTGGTGCAGGTTTTTTGTGTGCCCTAAGTGCGCTTAAAGCTGGGGCAGGGCTAGTAATTTGGGCGGTGCCAGGCAGTATGCAACCTACTTTTGCGGCCGCCCTGCCGGAAGTGATTACCCTCCCGTTACCAGAAGACGAAAACGGCGCAATTGCTACCAGTGCCTGGGAGCTTTTTCCACAGTTTAGTAAAAAATATAATCCTCACGTGTTGGTGGCGGGGCCCGGTATGGGGCAAAGCCCGCTATTGCCTACTTTGTTGTCAGACAGTGCCGTGCCCCTATTGGTCGATGCCGATGGTCTAAACGCGTTAGCCCGCCTGCCCGGATGGCACAGCCGTTGGCCCGCAGATCGTCCTTGTATTTTTACGCCTCATGCAGGGGAAATGGCCCGCTTATTACAAACACCTATTGCTCAAGATATACTTGCCCGCCAACACCAAGTGGAGGAGCTTGCCCGGCTTACCCAGGGAGTTTGTTTGCTGAAAGGTAATCCGACGTTGGTTGCTTCTTTTCAAGGGAAACAGTTACACACGTTTACCAACACAACCGGCGGCCCAGCTTTAGCTAAAGGGGGCGCGGGGGACGTATTGGCAGGTGTAATAGCCGGTCTGTGGGCACAACTGGGTTGTGCGGATGGCTTTTCCCTGGATACGGCCTTGCGCGCAACTGCGTGTGGGGTTTATTTGCACGGTTTAGCGGGAGATTTGGCAGCACGCACACACGGGGTGTACAGCGTGCTTGCCCGTGATATTGTGGCTCATATAGGGGACGCCTGTAAAGTAATTACGGAGTCGGTATGAATACACTGTTGCATATTGTATTAGGTGTTTTGCTGGGGATGGGACTTTTGGTGGCGGGTACCGTGTTTTTTTGTAAGCGAGCCGCCCGCAAAATGTTGCATCCCACGGCCAAACGTAAAGCCCTTTACCTGTGGCCGGACGAGTTGGATTTGCCATACGAAAAAGCAACTTTTTACACATCGGACGGAGTGGAACTGAAGGGTTGGTTTATCCCGGCACCGGGGGCTTCACATAAGACGATTGTGCTGATGCACGGGTGGGGGATGAACCGGTCGGACGTTTTAAAACGCACTTATTTTTTGCGTGATATGGGTTTTAACTTATTTTATTTTGATTTTAGGGCATTGGGAGAAAGCGGCAGTACGCTTAGCTCCATTGGTTACCTGGAGCGTAACGACGTGCGCGCCGCACTGGATTATTTGCAAAAGAACTATCCGACCTTTTGTGAGAAAATCGGCCTTTATGGTATTTCTATGGGCGGTATGGTAGCTATTAGTGAAGCCGCTCGTAACCCACGGGTGTCTTGCGTGGCGGCAGAAGCAACGTATTATTCTTTCCGGCGGGTTGTATCGCGTTGGGCGTGGGTACATTACCGGGTGCCGTATTTCCCGCTCATTCCTATTATCTTGCACTATGTTCGCCGCCAGCTGGGGGCGAATCCGGAGCGTTACAGCCCCAAATATACAATTTCCAAAATTGCACCTCGCCCGGTATTTCTCATTCACGGTCGGCGGGACCATTTAGTACCGGCCGTACAGGCCCGGCGGTTATTTAGCAAAGCGGGAGATCCGCGTAAGCTATGGCTGGTTCCTGGGGCCAAACACGACAAATGCGGTGAAGTGGGTGGTTTTGAGTATAAGCAACGCTTGGCGGATTTTTTCCGCACCAACCTGTAATTATGCTGGTTATTTTTGATTTGGACGGTACCCTCTTAAATACATTACAAGATTTATCCCACGCGGCCAACCACGCCTTACAAACGTGCGGATTTTCCCCGATAAGTGTGGAAGAATGTTGCCAATTTGTGGGCAACGGTGTAACCAAGCTTTTGGAGCGTGCTTTACCGTCCGGACAACAAACGCCTGCAAACGTGGCGCGGCTTAAACAATCCTTCTTTACTTACTACAACACCCATTTAACGGATTTTACCCGCCCTTATCCGGGGATAGTTGAGGTGTTATCAGCTTTGCAAACGCGTGGCGTAAAATTAGCTGTAGCTTCCAATAAATACCAAACAGCCACGGAACGGTTAATTCAACATTTTTTCCCCAAAATTTTGTTTGTGTCTGTGTGGGGCCAACGTGAAAGCATCCCCTTAAAGCCGCACCCGCAAGTAGTGCAATCCATTATGGCCACAGCAGGAGAAACTGTGGCGCACACATTATATGTGGGAGATAGTGAGGTAGATATGCAAACGGCCCAAAATGCAGGGGTAAAAGCGTGCGGAGTTACATGGGGGTTCCGTTCGCGGGAAGCATTGGCAGCTTTTTACCCGGATTATTTGATAGATACCCCACGGCAGCTCTTAACACGCTTACCTTAAATTTTTACATATTTTAGTTAGGTACCGGCTGGCATGTTGTTGGGCTTGTTCCAAGGAGGGGGCAAAGTCTATTAACTCTGCCACACACACATGCGCAAGTTTTTGCTTAGCCAGTGCTTTCCAATCGGCACTGCCGCAGATAAATACAACGGGTTTTTGGTATTTGTGGGCCCGCTTTAATACGGCTGCGGGTGCTTTGCCGTAAAATGTTTGTGCATCTAATTTCCCTTCGCATGTGATGATTAAGTCGGCCCATTGTACTTGTTTTTCCAACGTTGCTTTTTGTGCTAAAAAATCAGCGCCTAACACCAAGGGAGCCTTCCAAATAGCCGCTAACCCGGCGGCTATGGCTCCGGCCGCCCCGCAGGACGGAAGCTTGGAAATGTCTTTTGCGGTCGTTTGTTTGAGCACGTGCGCCCAACGTGCCAGTGCCCGTTCCAGCGTTTTTACCTGTACGGGGGAGGCCCCTTTTTGCGGACCGAATACACGTGCCGAACCCAGCGTCCCCAGCAGCGGGTTAGTTACGTCAGCCACTCCTATCACTTGAACCCCTTTAAATTGTTTTTTTAGAGGGGATAAATCCATTTTTTCAAGTTGCAATAGGGCTTGAGCTCCGCAAGCCAGCGCGCGGCCTTTTTGGTCTAGTAACCGGGCTCCGCACGCTATAGCCGCCCCGGCTCCGCCGTCATTACACGCTACTCCTCCAAGACCTACATAAATTTTGCGGGCTCCGTGCTTGACTGCTTGCAAAAGTACCTGCCCCACCCCGTATGAGCTGGCTCCCAATGGGTCTAACGGGCCGTTTGCCACGCTGCCTAAACCGCAAATGCGTGCCGTTTCCACTACGGCAGTTTTTTTATCTGAAAGTAGTAAGAACGAAGTAGTTTTTGTGTTTAAAAAAGCGTTTTTAGCGCGTGTTTTAATTAACCGGGCGTGGGGGTCTAGGGCTAAAAAAGTATCTATAAATCCGTCTCCGCCGTCAGAAAGAGGAAACATCCGCACGGTATGCTGGGCCTGCAAGGTCCGCGCAATTGCCTGCCCGGCTCGACGGGCCGAAAGGGAACCTTTCAAGGCATTGGGGAGCACTAATACGCGCATTAAAACTTCCAACTTAGTTGTGCTTGAATAACGGTGTTGGAAGTGGCAGAGTCTTTTAATTCTTTTTGGCGGTTGGCGAATACTTGGCGTACTTCTACACCCAGCATCAAATCGTCCACCCACGTTTCCACGCCTACCCCGGCAGAGGTAGCCAGCCCGTTGGAAGAAATGGTATTGCTTTGCATTTCACCGCGGTAATTTAGATGTAGCATTTCATACAAAACATTACCTGTCAGGTAAAATGCAAAGGAGCTTTTGGGGTTTAAATAATAGTGCAGGGCGGCCCCGGCTTGTAAAATTTGCCCGCTAGTTTTAACCGTAGGGTTATCAATTCCAACTGCCGCAGGGTCTTTGTCGGCAAAAGAGTTATTGGCAATGCTGGCAATCCCCAGGGTGGGGCCCAGCCACAAGTTGCTATTGTTTACGCGCCACAAGAACTTTCCGTTTACGGCCACACTGGTACCGCCCACCTTGTAGACGTCATCCGTGTCAAACCCGTCCCGCTTGGAGTTATCCAGCTTTAGGTTCAACGGCATCATGCCGGCTTGGATAGAAAAGTATTTGTGATAATCAGCCTCGTTGTGTAAAAGAGGAGCTTTTTTAGCAGATTTGGTGGGTTTATTTTGGGAGGAGGCCAATTCTTCTTTAGCGGCTGCGGCATATTCTTGTTGGGAAACGGTCCCCGTCTTTACGCCTTTAATGAAAGCTTCTTCGTCACTTAGGGGGCGGGTGGGAGTTGTGGTAACTGCCGTAGCTTGGGAGGGGGTTACTACTTGGCCGTTTACTACGGTAGCTTTTTGTGTGTCAAACACTTGGTCAATGTCGTTATCAAACGTAAGCCCACCTTCGGCAGCTACTCCGGCGGCTGCAGTTCCTGCGGCCACAGCGGCAACATGGGCCTGACGTGCGGCTTCTTCTTGCTGGGTTTTTTCTACAAATTCTTTTTGGGCATTTTCACCCCGGTCATAATCGTACGCTTCCACAGACACAATTTGTGGTGTATCAATGTTAACGGTGGTGCCGTCGTCTGTTTTTAATTTTAAGTTAAATTCGTCTAAATCTACAATCACGCCCACCAGTTGTGCACCACCCTTTAAAATAACGCGGTGCTTATCGGGCAAAATTTGTTCAATTTCTTTTTGGTTGAGTGTAACGGTGCCGTAAGAGGTAGTTAAATTAAGTGTGTATTCGGTTTGGGATACAATAGACCCGGTAATTAAATTGCCGTCTTTAAGTTGAATGGTTTCGGCCGCGGCACTGGTGGCCAGCATAACCCCTAGTAAAATCCCTATAAAATATTTCATAACCCCTCGTACAAACAAAAAAGGCGGCACGCACCCTTACGTACCGCCTAAAATAATTATTTTGCTTTGTCTTCTTTTTTGGTTTCTTCTTCGGCTTGGCAGCAGGGCGCTACAGCATGTTTAATGGCCGCCAAAGCTTTTAACATTTTAGCTAAAGCCAGCCACAGTAAGGCTAAGGGTGCAGTAATGAGAACTACTTCCAGCACAACCACGGCCCAGGCTTTCCACAAAGCACCCATGGTTAACAGCGATTTGGCACCGTCCGCACCGAAATAGTTCGCAAACATACCCCATACGTTTGCACACAAAAACCAAGCAGCTATAATGCCGACGAGCAAGGTGATGTAGAACAGTACCACAAAAGCTACAGATAGCCCTTTTAAGCACAGCCAGTTATGCGGCAAGTATTTGCACCAGCACGCATCTTTACAACACTTAGACATAGTTTTTCTCCTTGTATAGAATATACCTTTATTGTATCAAAATATAGCCCTTTGCGTACAAGTTTTTAGGGGTTATTAAACGTGTGTCAATAGTTCTTGCGCGTGGAGGTACGCGGCGGATTTTTTGTCCCCGCCGCCCAGCATACGGGCAATTTCGGCCGTGCGCGCCGGGCCGGTTAAAGGGGTAATAGTTACGCGGGTGGTATTTTTGTCGGCAGTTTTGGTCACTTGGAAATGGTGTTCTGCTTGTGCGGCCACTTGCGCTAAGTGTGTAACACAAAGCACTTGGCGCCCTTGGGCACAGGCGCGTAACTTTTCGCCCACGCGTTTGCCGGTTTCGCCGCCAATGCCGGCATCTACTTCGTCAAATACCATTACGGGGATAGTGCTGGCCAGCACCGTTTTAAGCCCCAGCATCACGCGGGAAATCTCCCCGCCGGAGGCTATATTTTTAAGCGGACGTAACGAAGAACCGGGGTTGGGGGAAAATAAAAATTCTACCTTATCGGCCCCGGTGGAGGTGATGTTTGCTTCGTCCATTTCTACTGCCACCCCAAATTTTACCTGATTAAACCCCAGCGGTTTAATTTGTGCGGTAATCAGCTGGGATAGTTTTTCGGCCGCTTGTAACCGTTTATCGTGGAGCATTTGCGCTTGTTTTAGTAAGGTGGTTCGGGCCGAGCGCAGTTCATTTTCTAAATCCTGTTCGTGCTCTTCAACGTGTTGTAATCGGTCTATTTGGGTGCGCAGTTCGTCGGCAGTGTGTAATACGTCCGCAATTTCGGGACCGTATTTTAATTTTAAGCGTTTGATTTTTTCGTGCCGTTCTAATAAATTATCCAAAGTGTTTTCATCTACATCCAGCCCGTCTTTATAGCTACTAAGCGTATTAGCCGCATCCTCTAACGTAAGCAAAGCCCCATTTACGTGCTCGGCCAGCGGAGATAAATTTTCGTCCAACGTTGCCATGGCGTTTAAAGCGCGCGCTGCTTTGCCTGCGCGTGAAACAGCTGCCCCGTCCGCTCCGTATAATTCTTCATAGGCTTCGGCGGCCAATTCTAAGAGCTTGCCTGCGTGTTTTAATTTAGGAAGGGTTTGGTCCAGTTCGCTGTCTTCGCCGGGGCGGGGAGAAACACGCTCAATTTCTTGCAGTTGGTACTGGCTCATATCTAACAAGCGTTCTTTTTCTTGGGCGGAAAGACGCAACATTTCCAGTTTTTGCTGTAAGGTTTGTACGGTTTGCCAGGTCTTTTGTACCGATAAAAGTAATTTATCGTGCTTGGCAAATTGGTCTAACAGCGCTAAGTGCACGTTGGCGTGTAGCAAACTTTGGTGGTCGTGCTGGCCGTGAAAATCTACGAGTTCTTGCCCGATTTGGGCCAGTGCACTTACCGTAACCGTGCGTCCTTCTACAAAAGCTTTGTTTTTGCCCTTGCGGTCCAGCTCCCGACGTAAGGTAAATAAATCGGCTGTTAGCCCGTACTGCGCGCGTAACGCAGGGGGTAGTGCACGGGTGGTAAAGGTGGCTTCTACCGTCATTTTGTTCGCGCCGTCTTTAATTTGGCTGGCGTCGCCCCGTGCGCCCAGCACAAAGCCCAGGGCTTCAATGATAATAGATTTGCCGGCCCCCGTTTCGCCAGAGAAAACCGTTAGCCCGGGACCAAATTGCAGGGTCAAATCGTCAATAATAGCTACTTGTTCTACCCGCAGTGAAATCAGCATTATTCTTTTCCCCAGCTTAGTTTTTTATGCAAAATAGTAAAAAATCCGCGTGCGGGCAGGGTAAGCAGTTGGGCGCTAAACGGCGCGCGCGAAATTTCAATTTCTGCTCCTGTGCCAAGCGGCAAGTGAAGTTGTCCGTCTAACGTGGCCACGGCGCTGTCTTCTTTGTTTTTAAAGGCCGGGCGCAACGTAAGCGTACCGGTGGCCGGAATGACTAGCGGCCGTTGATGCAAAGAATGTGGGCACACCGGCGTAAGCACCCATACCTCTACACTGGGCTCTACCATAGGTCCGCCTGCCGCTAACGAATAGGCCGTAGAACCTGTGGGGGTAGAAACAATAACCCCGTCCCCAAAATAAGGGGGCATAGGGGTTTGGTTAAAGCTGGCATGTACAAAAAAAGCGCGTAAATTAGATGCGTGGAGTACGCACTCGTTTAGTGCTGTAACGGTTTGCACGCTGCCGTTTTGGCGTATAGCAATTTGGAGCATCAAGCGGTTGCGCGTAACGCATTGGCCGTCCAGCAAGGCTTGTAACGAAGCGTGCATTTCATCCTGTTCGGCCGCGGCCAAGAAGCCCAGCGTACCACAATTAAGGCCAAAAACCGGGATGCCCTTGGGCGCACACGCCCGTGCACAACGCAAGATGGTACCGTCGCCCCCCATGCTAATGAGTAGGTCTAGACCGTGCAAATCTTCCAAAGAGGCTAGCAAGGTGGCTTGCACGTTACGGGCACGCAAAAAGGCCACGGCCTCCTCAGCCAGTGGCACAATATGTGTTTTTAATTCGTTACAGAATACGCCCACGCGTGTAAACATAATTATATTGTAGCAATTTTAACTACGTTATAGCACACGCGTGGTCTAATCCCCCGGCGTAGCCGGGGGATATTTATTTTCCCTTACGGGTTAGGTGTGTTATAAGAGGCCTAAGTCTTTGCAGATATTGACGTCGTCTCCCCCACTAAGAGGAGGGGTACACCCCCGTCCGGAATTATCTAGGGAAAGTAGTACCGAGCTACCATTGGCAGTAGAAAAACCAAGTCTTACTACTGGATTCGTACTGTCCCCTTCAACGAAATACGTACAACCTCTCCAGTTAGGCGCCGGGCATTTTGCCTGACAAGATCTATCTACCACGTAAGAGCAATTCAAGCTGGCATCCAAATTTTGCGGATTCCAACTGCTTACCCCGTCTGTGGTGACTTCCGGCGTTAACATGGCTACGGCGGCGGCTTTACGCAAACTGCCCAGCGTGGCCCATGCTTCTGTGGCGCGGCTTCTAAGCACTGCTTTCTTATATTGCGGCACGGCAACGGCCGCCAAAATACCTACAATCAGCACTACTACTAACAACTCTATGAGGGTAAACCCTCGTTTTGCGTTTTTCATAAACGCCTCCTTTTAGTTAATTCAACTTGGCTGCTTATGAAATCCACACAAAAACGGCCGCTACAATCGGGTGCGTTCTACGGTACCCCACATAACAGCCGTGGTTTGCCACTTTTGCAAGCAACAAACACTCGGTGCAAGCCCCCAGGGTTATAAGGCCTGGTAACCTGCACCTAAAACAGCTGTTTTTGACGTAGAACGCAGCTTTTGGCTACCCGTATCCTTGCGATACGATTTCAAAAACAGTTCAAATTGTATTGATAGTATAATAAAAAAGTGACCGTTTTTCAATGTATCTGTACCGTCACACAAAATGCTATAATATAATTACTATCAAAGGAGCTTTTTATGTGGGATTATACCGATAAAGTAATGGATCATTTTAAAAACCCCCGCAACGTGGGTTCTATAGAAAATGCAGACGGCACTGGCCAAGTGGGCAGTTTGGTTTGCGGCGATGCTTTACGCCTTACCATTAAAGTGAACAAAGAAACGGATGTAATTGAAGATGCCAAATTTGAAACTTTCGGTTGCGCCAGTGCCATTGCTTCCTCTTCTATTTTAACCGAAATGGTAAAAGGCAAGACCATTGAGGAAGCCTCTAAAATTACTAACCAAGATATTGCCAATGCGCTGGGCAGTTTGCCGGCTGAAAAAATGCACTGTTCTGTTATGGGTATGGAGGCGTTAGACGCTGCCGTAAAAAGCTACCGCCAAGGTGGCAAGCCCGTGGTGTTTGAGCAGGAAGCCGAAAAAATTGTATGCCATTGTTTTAACGTGTCCGAAGAAGCCATTATTAAGGCGATTCGTACCAACCACCTCACCACGGTGGAGGACGTTACCCACTTTACTAAAGCGGGCGGTGCGTGCGGGCGGTGTAAGGGTGAAATTCAGCACATTTTAGACAAAGTAAATGCCGCGTGTGCGGTGCAAACAGCCCCTAAAACCTATGAACAGATGACCTTGGTAGAGAAGATAAAATCCATTGAATCTGTCTTAGAAACCGACGTGCGCCCCAAACTAAATTTAGACGGTGGGTCGGTAGAGTTGGTGGACTTAGCGGGTAGTACTGTAAAAGTGCGTTTGACGGGGATGTGTAGTGGTTGCGCAGGTGCGCAGGGCACACTTAAAAACTTTATAGAAAAAACGCTCAAAGATAAAATTTCCCCCAGCCTTACTGTGGAGCAAGCCTAATGCCTAAGGTAATTTATTTAGACAACAACGCCACTACCCAATGTGTACCCGCGGTAGTGGAGGCGATGTTGCCTTATTTTGCAGAGCACTACGGTAACGCTTCTAGCATGCACAGTTTTGGCGGCGAAAACCGCCATGTCATTGACCGTGCCCGCCACACGGTGGCGGATTTTATCAATGCCCGGTATGATGATGAAATTATTTTTACTTCTTGCGCTTCGGAAAGTGATAACACGGCCATTTTCTCGGCCGTGCGCGCTAACCGCAACAAAAAACACATCATTACGTCTGCGGTGGAACATCCGGCTGTATTAGAACCATTTCGCTACCTGCAAACACAGGGATACCGCGTGGATTACATTGGCGTGGATGAGCTGGGTCACTTTGATATGGAACAATTTAACCGCGTGCTGGATGAAGACACCGCCTTGGTGTCCGTGATGTGGGCCAACAGCGAAACGGGAACTATTTTCCCC
>JAZLAA010000026.1:0-10848 GCA_045612945.1 Elusimicrobiaceae bacterium | reverse complement strand
ATTCGGGCTGGGGATGGTGTGTTTAATTATTGGGGTGCTTAAACCGCAAATTTGTGCGTTTGTCCACCACACCTGGGGCCTGGACCTGATGGAGTTACTGCACTTGGAAGAGACCGGCTGGTACATTACAGAAATTGCCGCCCTATTTTTAGGGGTGGGTTTTGTGTGTGGTTTTGTGGGCAAGCTGGGCATGCAAAAATTTACAGATGCTTTTTTTGACGGTGTGCGCGGTATGGCGGAGATAGCCATGCTCTTATGTTTTGCACAGGCCATTGTGATTATTGCCAATGACGGGCACATTTTAGATACCATGCTGGAGTGGATGAGCGGGGTCATTAAACATTTCCACCCGATCGTAGCTTCTTGGGCAGCCATGATGTTGCAAACCGTAATTGATTTCTTTATTCCGTCCGGCTCCGGTAAAGCTGTGCTAACCATGCCGGTGCTGGCGCCGCTGGCGGATTTAATTGGTATTTCGCGCCAAAGTATGGTGCTAGCATTTCAGCTGGGGGGCAGTTGGCTGAATATGTCTATGCCTACCGACCCGGTTACCATTGCCGCTATCGGGTTTGCGCGCATTGGGTTTGGTCGGTGGCTGAAGTGGATTTTGCCACTACTGATTTTAATGTATGTATTAAGTTTTGTGTTTTTAATACCGCCCTATTTTACCGGGTGGTAAATAGTTGGGAACGCGCTGTAATGGTTTTCACATTTGGCCTATCCAAAGCCGACTTTCGCTCGCGTACTTGCGGTGCTGTGCACCGTCTGCCAAGCGTACGCCACGCTCAACTTACGGCTTTGCCTAGGCTCAAATCTGAAAACAGGGTGTAACTGGCATAGAGGTTGTACTCTAACATAAAAATTTTACCCTACCTTGCATTTATTTTGTTTGAGCCAAGGCAAGGGTTTTAATTAAAACAAACAAGAGGAAAACAAAAGAAAATGAGAAAAGCTGTAGTTCATTCGTTTACGCATATGAAACGGATGTTTTGCAACACGTATTTTTTGGTGTTTGCAATTATGATATTGGTATCCATGCTTACGTGGGTACTGCCTACCGGTCAGTATGACCGCATTGAAGAAGCCGGGCAAACCATTGCCGTTGCCGGTTCTTTCCACTCCGTAGCCAAAGCGCCCCAGGGACTGGGGGATATTTTGGCCGCACCCGTAAAAGGGTTTACCAAATGCTCGGAAATTATTGCATTTATCTTAGTGGTGGGGGCCCTGTTTACGATTATTGAACGCACCGGGGCCGTGCACACCGTTATTAAAAAAATAAGTGCTTTCTTTTCTACACATCCGCGTTATAAAAAGTGTTTCATCCCGGTGTGTATCTTTTTATTTTCCATGTGTGGGGCCATGTTTGGCATGGAAGAAGAAACGCTTATTTTTATCCCTATTTTTATTCCGCTGGCGCTGTCGCTTGGATACGATACGGTAGTAGGGATGAGCTTGCCGTTTATTGGGGCGTTTACCGGGTTTTCTTCCGCGTTTGTAAACCCCTTTACGGTGGGGATTGCCCAAAGCATTGCACAGTTACCCATGTATTCCGGTTGGGAATACCGCCTGGTGGTTTGGTTTATATTTACCTCCGTGGTGGCCGGATTTTTTAGCTGGTATGGGGAAAGGGTATGCAAAAACCCCACTAAAAGTTTAACCTATAAAATGGACTTAGAAAAACGGGCGGAACTGCAAATTATTAACGACGTTACTCCTGAGCAAAGTTTTAAGCTTACCACCTCCCATAAGCTGGTGATTGCCTCGTTTATGGCCGGCATGGCGGTGCTGTTTTACGGGGTGATTCGTTACCAGTGGTATATGGTGGAAATTGCCGCTGTATTTGTGGGGGTGGCAATTGCCTGTGCGTATTTTGGCAAACTGACCGTGGACGAAACTACCGACGCTTTTATAGACGGTGCCAAATCTATGGTAAGCGTATGTATTTTGATGGCGTTGGCGCGTTCTATAGTAATTATTGCCGAAAACGGCCACATTTTAGATACCTTCTTAAATGCCATGAGCCAGCTGGTGGGGCAGTTGCACCCGGTGTTTGCCTCTTGGGCCATGTTTGCTACGCAGACCTTACTCAACTTCTTTGTGCCGTCCGGTTCCAGCCAAGCGGTGCTTACCATGCCCGTGATGATTCCGCTGGGGGATTTGGTGCATGTCTCGCGCCAGACGGTTATTTTGGCTTTCCAATTTGGGGACGGCTGGGGCAACCCCATTTTGCCCACTGCCCCGGTTACCATGGGGGCCTTGGCACTGGCGGGTATTTCGTACCCGCAGTGGCTCAAGTGGTTTATTAAGTTGGAAGTGATTTTAATTGCACTTTCATTACTTCTGTTAATTCCGGCGTATTATTTGTGGTAAAAAAGAGCCCCGGCTTAGACCGGGGGGTTTGTTACTAATAAACGCCTAAATAAGAGCACGCTTTTTTGGAACCGCTACTGCTACTCATATCGCACCCTCTACCATCGTTGTCTATGTATAAGGTAACATTATCTCCATCAAAGAATCCTGAAAATCCTACTACTGGGTTTGTCGGGGATGATTCGGGAGCATGGTTTGCTTGTGGATCTATCGTCCAATACGCACAATTACTCCATTTGTTTGAAGGGCAAGTTACATTACATCTATCAGCTCCTGTGGAAGTGCATGTAATACTGGCATCCAAATTAGTTGGGTTATAACTGCTAATACCCCCCATAGTCACAGTTTCTGGGGTCATCATGGCAACGGCTAACGCTTGGCGCAGGGTGCCCATGGTGCTCCATACCTCAGCTAAGCGGCTGCGTTCTACGGCTTTAGTATATTGCGGCACGGCTACGGCCGCTAATATACCGACGATTAACACCACTACTAATAACTCTATGAGGGTAAACCCCCGTTTTTTGTTTTGCATGTTATTTCTCCTTAGTTTATTTTCAATTTACCCGTTAAGAAACCCATGCAAAAACGGCTGACATGCCTTGGGCTATTAGCACAGTACCCAACACCACAGCCGTAGTTTGCCATTTTTGCAAATGGCAAACATTCAGCACAAGAAAGACGGGTAATTAGTCCGTTTCCCTTGTGCCTCAAACAGCTGTTCCTGGAGTGCTAATAACCTTTCGGTACTCCGTATTCCACATACGGTTCCAAAAACAGGATAAATTGTACGTACATTATACTAAAAGTTGGAAGAAAATTTTAAAAAATCTATAATACGGGTATGGATTCTTACTTGTTAGACGATTTTAAAAGCCACCTCTCGTTTGAGCGTCAGCTTTCTGCCGCTACGGTGGAGGCGTACGGAGGGGATGTGGCTTCCTTCTTGGAATACTGTGAAGCCAACCAAAAAGACCCGCTGCACCTGGAGCCTGCTTTTTTAGACCAGTACCAAGTGCAGCTGCGGCAAATAGAAAAATTGGCCCCGGCCAGCGTGTTTCGCAAATTAGAAGCCATTAAGTGTTTCTACAAGTTTTTACAAATAGAGGAACGCATTACTGACGATCCTACCCGCTTTATTAAAGCCGCCAAACACACGCAAAAAATACCGGAGCAACTTACCCGCGAGGAAATGAACCGGTTGCTCTCGTTTCCGGCCAAAACATTTGAAGAAATCCGCACCCTTACCATTGTGGATTTACTTTACGCGGCGGGACTTCGCGTAAGTGAACTGATTAACCTGCGGCTGGAAAACGTAAACCTTAAGGAAGGGTGGGTGTTAGCGTTTGGCAAAGGGAGTAAACAGCGTTTTGTGCCTATTCACCACGAGGCGTGCACCCGCCTGCAAAACTACCTGGCGGTGCGGGAAGAAAAATTTGTAGGCAAGGAAGTAGCTTCCGAGCTGTTTTTAAATAAAAATGGCCGCAAACTCAGCCGTATTTCGGTATGGAAGGAACTGGCCGCTTTAGGGCGTAAGGCTAATATCTCACGGCCGTTACACCCGCATTTGTTTCGTCATACGTTTGCATCCCACTTGTTGCAGGGCGGGGCGGATTTGCGCAGTTTGCAGGAGATGCTGGGCCATGCGGACTTAGCCACTACCCAAATCTACACGCATTTAGATGTAACCGACCTTAAAGATAAACACAAAAAATACCACCCCCACGGTTAATCCTGCGGAGTTTTGGGGGCGGGTGAAACAAAAACACACGTTTGCCCAAAGTGCATAGGCCGGAGGTTTAAATCCAGCGGGTAGGTGGCAAGTAAGTTGGTAAGCAATTCAAAAGAACATAGCGGCACTACTAGCGGCAGCTGTTCGGGCGGATTCAGGCGGGCAACATTATCCGCAGTGAGTGCAAGTAGCGTAAGAGAATGATCGGGCGGGGTGAAGTAGTTGAGTACGTAGGTGGGGGCCTCCCCGGCGTAGGTAATACTTTCCGTAACTACCAGGGCCCGGCCTTGCTGTAAATTTTGGTGCAGGTAAGTAAATGCCTGAGTCAGGCCGGTTGGGTCTGTTGTACGAGGCGTATAGACTGTAAAATAATGCACGGTATTGGCGTACAAAAATACGGGTAAAAGTAACATAAGCCCGCTGTGTTGCCGAATTAAAAAGTGTAGCAGGCCGGCCAGCAACATCCATAAGCTGGGCAGTAAAATTAAAAAATAGCGGTCTAAAAACAAATTGTAGCGCAGGGAAATAACTCCCACCACCAGGCATAGCATAAGTATTTGAAACAAAGCTAGGCAAATTTCCGGATTTTTTTTAAGACGCTGGCGTTGGGCGTACCCCCAAAAAATAAGCCCAATAAGCAGGAACATCCACACGCCTAACAGTATAGGGTAAGAGCCGATATTATATTCCAAAATTTGCCACGAAGAAAGCCACCGGTTGGTTTCATACCACCATCCTTCTTGAAAGTGGTTTAAAGTTAAAAACACGTTTACCAACCAGGGGGCCCACCCGGCAAATGCCGCGGCAGTGGCCCAAAAAATCAGTTTTCGGTTCCGTTTGTATTTTAAACTACATAAAAATAAGAATAATGCCGTAATGAAAAACAGCCCCGTGGCAAAAAAATGCAACCACGCACTCAAAAAACCTACCCCAAAAAAGCTAATCCATAGTTTGCGGGAAACGGGATGTTTTTTCTCAAACGCTTCCACAATACGCAGGGCTAGTAAACTCATCAGTACGGTGGTAAAAATAGCCAAAGAGTACGTCCGTAGTAGGTGAGCGTGTACGGTTAACGTGTAAGAACCCGCTAAGAGCGAGCAAAAAATTATTTTTTGCGTGCGAGCCCAACTTTTGGGGGCGGCCCACCACGCTACCGGAATAGTTAGGGCGGAAACTAAGGCCGGCAACAGGCGCATCCAAGCAACGGTATTAGGTACTAAGTAGGCCCATGCGCGCAAGAGTAAATTAAATAGTGGTAGGTTTACGTCTTGCAGTAGCATATGGTTCCATGCTATGCTTAACGGTACGGACGGGACGGCAGTAACCCATGAATAGACTTCGTCGTATATAAGCGGTTCGCTAAGGGCCGTAAAACGCAGTAGCATCATAAAACCGGCCAGCCCGGCACTCACAGCCAGGGAGATGTTTACTACGGTAGTGCCCAGTTTGCTTTTCATAACCCCCTACATTATAGCAAAAATGGAATTTGGCCCGGCGTAGGTGCGTTAAAAATGTTACAATAAACCATATGAGTATTGAAATGGCACAAATTGATAAAAAACAACAACAACGCTGGAAAGAGGCCCGCCTTTTTGCCAGCCCCAAACAACCCGGAACGAAAAAATTTTATTGCTTGGATATGTTTCCGTACCCTTCGGGCGCGGGCTTGCATGTAGGGCATCCGGAAGGATATACCGCTTCAGATATTTTAACGCGCTATAAGCGCATGAACGGGTATGATGTGTTGCACCCGATGGGATGGGATGCGTTTGGGTTGCCGGCCGAAAACTATGCAATTGCCACGGGGATACACCCCAAAATCACTACTCATAAAAACATTGATAACTTCCGCCGGCAGATTGAATCTATTGGGCTGGCGTATGACTGGGAACGCGAAATAGATACCACAGACCCTGCCTACTACAAATGGACCCAGTGGATTTTTTTACAGTTGTTTAAGAAGGGGCTCGCGTACGAGTCCACCGTGCCGATTAACTGGTGTCCTTCCTGCAAAACGGGATTGGCTAACGAAGAAGTGTTTAACGGTAAGTGTGAGCGTTGCGGACACGAAATTGAACGCAAAGCCTTGCGCCAATGGATTTTAAAAATTACCGCCTACGCAGAGCAGTTGTTAGAGGGTTTGAACGAGCTGGATTGGCCGGAAAGCACGCTGGCTATGCAGCGTAACTGGATTGGCAAATCCCAGGGGGCGAATGTTATCTTTAAAATAGAGGGCTGTTCGGATACGGTTACCGTATTTACCACCCGGCCTGACACCCTGTTTGGGGCAACGTATATGGTGCTCTCACCGGAGCATCCGTTGTTGGCCAAAATCGTAACGCCCGCACAAAAAGAAGCGGTAGCGGCCTACCAAAAAGAGGCTTCCAAAAAAAGCGACTTAGAGCGTGGGGAACTTAACAAAGAAAAAACCGGCGTGTTTACCGGGGCTTATGCCGTAAACCCGGTGAATGGTAAAAAAATCCCGGTGTGGACCAGTGACTATGTGCTGATGGGCTATGGAACCGGGGCCATTATGGCCGTTCCCGCCCACGACGAGCGCGATTACGCTTTTGCCAAAAAATTTGGCCTGGATATTATAGAAGTTATTAAAAGTGAGCAAGGGGTAGCTAACGAGGCTTTCACCGGGGACGGGGAACTGGTAAACTCCGGCTTTTTAAACGGTTTACACGTCCAAGAAAGCAAAGCGGCCATGATTAAGTGGCTGGAACAAAACCACTGCGGTAATGCCAAAACCACCTATAAACTGCGTGATTGGGTGTTTGCCCGCCAGCGCTACTGGGGGGAGCCTATTCCTGTGGTGCATTGTGAAAAATGCGGGGTAGTCCCTTTGCCAGAAAGTGCGTTACCGCTTACCCTGCCCGAAGTAGAAAAATTTGAACCCTCCGGCACGGGGGAGTCCCCCTTAGCCACAGTAACGCAGTGGGTTAATACCACCTGCCCGCACTGTGGCGGGCCTGCCCAGCGGGAAACCAACACCATGCCCCAGTGGGCCGGTTCGTGCTGGTATTATTTGCGCTATATGGACCCGCATAACGATAAAGCCCTGGTGGACCCGGCGTTAGAAAAAGCATGGGGCCCGGTGGATTGCTATATTGGCGGGGCGGAACATGCGGTGCTCCATTTGCTGTATGCGCGTTTTTGGCACCGGGTATTGTATGATTTGGGTATTGTATCGCACAAAGAGCCTTTTGCCAAATTGCGTCACCAGGGGATGATTTTGGCGTTTTCTTACCGCGATAAAATGGGCAATTACCACGCCTATGACGAAATTGATTTTAAAGACGGCAAGGCTTATTTAAAAACTACTGGGGAAGAACTTTCTTCCATGGTGGAAAAAATGAGCAAAAGTAAGAAAAATGTCATCAACCCGGACGATATTTTAGTACAGTACGGGGCGGATGCATTCCGGATGTATGAAATGTTCATGGGGCCCTTTGACGCACAAAAACCGTGGGATATGAAAGGCATTGAGGGTATTAGCCGCTTTTTAAAGCGTATCTATGGGTGGAGCGAAACGATACAGACTACTCCGGCGCCTGACCCCAAAACCAGTGCTATTTTGTTAAATCAAACGATT
This sequence comes from Elusimicrobiaceae bacterium, assembly GCA_045612945.1. Lineage (GTDB taxonomy): Bacteria > Elusimicrobiota > Elusimicrobia > Elusimicrobiales > Elusimicrobiaceae > Avelusimicrobium. The sequence goes on along the minus strand of JAZLAA010000026.1, from coordinate 3,151 downwards.
GCCAAAGTGGGCGACGATATTGAAAATTTGCGTTTCAATACCGCTATTTCGGCTTTGATGGTGCTGTTTAACGACCTGAGCAAATTGCCGCACGTAAACGAGCATACGTTTAAGGTATTTTTGCAGTTGTTACATCCTTTCGCCCCACACTTAACGGAAGAAATTTGGCAAGCCAAACACTATCCGGGCTTTGTGGTGCAAAGTGCTTGGCCCCAACCGGACCCGGCTCTCTTGCAAAATGACCAGCTGGATATGGGGGTGCAAGTAAACGGTAAAGTGCGGGACCGGATTTGCGTGGCGCGTAGCTCCTCGCGCGAAGAGCTGGAAAAAGCCGCCTTGGCCAGCCCCAAGGTACAGACTCATTTGAAAAACCTGGAAGTAAAAAAAATCATTGTAGTGCCGGGGCGCATGGTAAGTATTGTAGCCGTACCGGCCCGGTAAAAAGAGGAACCTGTATGAAAAAAATAGGAATGTGGCTTATATTGGCGGGGGGATTAGCCGCGTGCGCCGGCGAAAATGTGGTCTATACGCCGCAAGCCCAAATTATGCCCCAGCATATCAAAAAAATAGCCGTGCGGCCGATTTTAAACCGCACAGAAGTATTTGCCCTGGAAGATAAATTCTATAACGAATTGTACGATACTTTCTTGCGTAACGGTATGTACCAAATTGTAGCAGAAAATAACGGGGCCGAAGGTGTGGTAGTCACGACCATTTCGCGTTATTTAAATGTGCCTATCCAGTATGACAGTCAGCTCATCCCCACCGTGTACCGTATGGATATTTGGCTGGATGTGGTGCTGATGGATAAAACCACCAATACCCCTGTTTGGCGTGAGCCGGCTTTTTTAGGTACGCAAATTTACGCGGCCTCCACCTTGCCCGGTGGTATGACGGAACAGCAAGCGCGGGATTTGATTTTTGAAAAATTGTCCAAAGATATTGTTAAACGCACGGTGGACGGGTTCGGTTCGGTGCATAGTGAAAATAAAAAGAAAGTGATGAACAACCCTGAATATACTACGATTACTGAGTAACTATGTCTAAAATTTCGGCTGAAAAACTGCAAACGGAACTGGCTAAAGGTACGCTTTGCCCGGTATATTTGTTGACGGGGGAGGATGTGTATCGCAAGGCAGAGGCGATTAAGCGCTTAAAGCAGGTAGTGGGGCCGGATGATTTTAATTTTCTTAAAATGGCGGTTTCAGCATCCGCTGTGGCGGAAGTCTTGGCCCAGGCCAACACCGCCCCGGTATTTTCCAACACGCGTTTAATTATTTTAACCGATATAGACAAACTGCGTAAAGGGTCTAAGGAGCAACAGGCGTTGCTGGAATATGTACGCCGGCCGCTACCCACCACCGTGTTGGTCCTTACGCATAATGACCCTAAAAAATTAAAGACGGATAAAACCTTGTCCGCTACTTGTGAAGAAACCGGCCGCGTCGTTAATTTTGAGGAACTTAGAAATGAGGCTTTGGCTGCCTGGGTGCGCGAAAAATTAACCGCACAAGGCCTGGTGCCTACGTTTGAAGCAGTGGATCTGCTTTGCCAATCTGTAGGCAGTGAGCTAAGTGCCCTGGAAAATGAAATTGAAAAATTAGCCTTATTTACCGCCCAACGGGAAGATAAAAAAATTACGGCAACTGAGGTGCTGGCCTGTATTGGGTTTCGCAAAGAAGAAAACCCGTTTGAACTGGCCAATGCCTTAACCGCCTGCAATAAAAAACAGGCGCTGGCACAAATAGACAAACTGTTTGCCGCCGGGGAAGACCCCGTAGGGGTGCTTAGTAAAATGACCTATCCCATTTTAAAAATGGCCCGCATCAAAAGGATGACACAGGCGGGGCTTGCCCCTAGCGAAATTTTGCGCGCGGCGGGGTTGTTCCCGTGGGAAGGCCGTTTAGTCAGTGCGGCCGGGCGGTTACCTTGCGAACAAAGTTTTTTAACCGCTTTAAATAAACTCATAGATGCCGATGGTAGTTTTAAAACCGGTACCAACACCGACCCTAAAACTACGCTTAAAGGCATTGTGCTTACCTTGTTTAAATAATTACACCAGGCCTTGGTCTATCATGGCATCGGCCACTTTTAAAAACCCGGCGATATTGGCCCCGGCTACGTAATCGCCCGGGGTAGCAAATTGGGCCGCGTATTCTAAGCACTGAGTGTGGATATTTTTCATAATGCGTTGTAAATAAGTGTCCACTTCTTCGCGCGTCCAGTAAATGCGCATACTGTTTTGGGTCATTTCCAGGCCCGATACGGCCACCCCGCCGGCATTGGCGGCCTTACCGGGGGCGTAGAGAATATGCGCTTGCTGGAAAGCTTTTACCGCCTCTGGCGTGCACGGCATATTGGCCCCTTCGCACACGCAACGACAACCGTTTTTAAGAAGGGTTTTCGCGTCGGTACCGTCCAGCTCGTTTTCACAGGCCGTAGGAAAGGCACACTCGCACGCAATGTCCCACGGTTTTCTCCCGGCGCGGAATACAGCCCCAGGGAAGGTTTGGGCATATTCTTGCACACTGCCGCGGCGTTTAAATACCAGGTCTTTTAAGTAGGCTAATTTTTCAGCATCAACGCCGGATTTGTCATAGATGGAACCATCGTAATCCATAAAGCCCACCACACGTGCTCCCATTTCTAATAGTTTTTCCAGGGTGTGGATCCCCACGTTGCCTGTACCGCTGATTAAGCAGGTTTTTCCTTCTAAGCTGTCTTGGCGAGTGGCCAACATATTTTGGGCAAAGTAGGTGACCCCGTAGCCGGTAGCTTCAGGGCGTAGGAGGCTGCCGCCCCAGTTCGGTTTTTTGCCGGTGAAGGCGCCGGTAAAGTCATTCGTTAATTTTTTATATTGGCCAAACATGTAGCCGATTTCGCGTGCCCCGCAACCCAAATCTCCGGCGGGGATATCGGTATGATAGCCAATGTGGTGGTAGAGTTCGTTGATAAACGAGTGGCAAAAACGCATGACCTCGTTATCGGTTTTATTGCGGGTGTCAAAATCGCTACCGCCTTTACCGCCCCCTAACGGGAGGGTAGTTAAGCTATTTTTAAACGTTTGCTCAAAAGCTAAAAATTTCAAAGAGTCGGCCGTGACGGATGGGTGAAAACGGATTCCCCCTTTATAGGGGCCCAAGGCACTGTT
>JAZLAA010000025.1:0-2433 GCA_045612945.1 Elusimicrobiaceae bacterium | reverse complement strand
GAACCTCCTGTATATCAGTTGTCTGTAAACAGGCATAGCTGATTAGCGGTGTTCGGTAGGGATAAACGCTGAAAGCATATAAGCGTGAAACCCGCCTCAAGATAAGGTTTCCCTGGTAGATTAACTACCCAGAAGACCCGCGGAAGACTACCGCGTTGATAGGCAGCGTGTGTAAGCACAGTAATGTGTTCAGCTAAGCTGTACTAATAGGTCGTGAGGCTTGGCCGTATTCTTTAATCCTATAGATGAGAATTGTAAGTTAACACTTGCGCTTTTCTAAGTTATCTGACGTTGGAAGTGATGCGATGACCCGCCTAGTAAGCGGCGAGCAGGGTTCCAACGCGAAAGGATGAGTTGAGATGTAACAAATCCTTTCACACATTTGTTCTTTTATAATAAGAGGCTTGAATGAGACTGATATTAATTCCGACAAGGTCACACCCGTTCCCATTCCGAACACGGCAGTTAAGCTTGTCAGGGTCGATGGTATTGGCACCCAATTCGGTGCTGAGAGAGTAGATCGGTGTCGGTCTCATTCAAGCCTTTTCCCTTTATAAGATTTTATGTAAATGATGCTTTTACTATAAGCAAACCCTCCAGCTAAACTGGAGGGTTTGTCGTTTCGGAAATATTATTAATTTTTAACCTTCTGTTTTGCAAGTTCCGCCACTTGTACAAGAAACTGCCTTCGTAAACCCAAAATCTTCGCAACCATCGTTTACACAGTAACGGGTTCCGTTACATATGAATAATTCTGTGGGTTTAGTAAGGTGTCTTGCTGTAACAGCTGTGCCTGCAGCAGTAAATCCAAGGCAATTGTCAGTTAAATAGAATTGCCAATACTTAGTTGGATTTGTAATGGTTACATCTAACACATCTAATGAGCTGGGTTGGGTTGCATGTGTCAAAAAATAAGCTTCTCTGGCTAGCTCCAGCTCTTTTACCACACTCCAAGCCTCTGCTGCACGGCTTTTATTTACGGCCTTTTGGTATTGCGGTACCGCTACTGCCGCTAAAATGCCGATGATAAGCACTACTACTAATAATTCTATAAGCGTAAACGCTTTTGTATTTTTCATTTTTATTTCCTTAATATGTTTTGGGCCGCGGTACCATAAAAAACGGCTAATATACCGGGCCTCAAACAGGGTTGACCAAATACAATAGCCGTGGTCTGCCGTTTAAAACGGCAAACACTCGGCACAAGAACCACTTGGGCGCTACCCAAATCGTTCTCGTGCCTAAGACGACTATACTTGACCTGTTTGAAAGCTCTAGCTAACCCGTATTCTAAATACGGTTCAAATATAGTTATAAATTGGTTATTTATTGCCTAAGGTGTATTAAACCTCCTTTTACCTAAACTGGCTTGTATTATAACAAAATTATAAAAACTTGTACAATTATTGGCTTATCGGATATTTAAAACTAGGCCCTTTGGGTATTTAAACAGGACCAGAGGGCCCTTGCTTGAAATATACAAATCCGCTACAATAAACATATCTAGCAAAGGAGCGGAACTATGAAAAAAGTATTTGCTGTACTAAGTTGTAGTTTGTTGGCGGCGGCCGCATGGGCGCAAGGTACAGACAGCCAAAAAACGCAGGCGCAAGCTCGTTTGGAAGCTGCCGTAGAACGCCAAGTGGCTCAGACACAAGCCAAGCAACCCCAATCTTCTTGGCCCCAAGGGGAGGATCATCAATCTCCGGCGCGCCCGGTATCAGAGAAACCTTCTTATTATGTTACTGAAGAAGCCTACCAACTTTGCAGTGCGGTAGAAATATGCAAAACATGGGCGCAAGAGCAAGCAACAAAGGATGTTCACTTTTTAGTATTATCTGCCAAACTTTCCATAAAAGCGGATGCCCATAACCAGCGTTTGGAAGTACACTATATGACGGATGCTGACGAACAAAATCAAGTATTTGAAGAAGATTTTGGTAGTTGGGAACAAATAGATTAGGTTTTTTGTAGTAAACATGTGTCTCCCCCGGCTACGCCCGGGGGTTTTGTATGTGTACACATATAAAAGATGTCTATTGTTTTTTTGATATTTTCCTTTATACTTTGAATATTCCCTACAGGAGGATATCTTTATGAAAAAATTATGGATGTTTGTGCTGGCAGTTAGTTTGTTCCCGGCAACGGTTGCGGCACAGCGTTTATTGCCCGCCCAACCGTCTAAGACGTTAGACCGGGCGTTTGTCGTTCCGGAAGATGAGTTGGTTTTAAAGGCAGCGCGGGAAAATGACTTAGATAAGTTGAAAAAGCTTTTAAAATCTCCTTTTTCGGTAACGGCTGTTAATGCAGTAGATACGGCTGAAAATCAGTTCCGCACGCCGCTTATGTACGCTGTACAACATGGGAATTTGCAAATGGTGCGGTTCCTGCTGAGCAAAAACGCTAACCCAGATCAGCTGGATCAGCGGGAAG
>JAZLAA010000024.1:0-6084 GCA_045612945.1 Elusimicrobiaceae bacterium | reverse complement strand
TGTTCTGCTTGGCGTACAACTGCGCCTGCTTATTTTGCTCGGCAGTAATTTTACCCTGTTCCACTAAAATTTCATTTAATTGTTTTGCCATGTTCCAATTCTCTTTCTTCCCATTTCCCCGTACGGATTACCTGCCCCCGCAAGTGCGGGGGCAGGCTCCAAACTCACACTTATTCTGCCAAAATAGTTGGCGTAATGAAGATGACTAAGTCCGTCACAGCTTTGGATTTTGTTTTACTAGTAAATAACCAACCCAACAGCGGGATATCCCCTAAGAGCGGTACTTTCTGCGTTTGGTCAATTTCGCGCGAAGAAAGCAACCCGCCGATAACAACCGTCTGACCGTTTTTAACACGCACGAGCGTAGAAGCGGCACGCGTGGTGGTGTCATAGGTATCTTTTACGGCGGAGGCTACTACGTCCGAGTAAGAAGGCTGTACATACAGCGTTACATACCCTTCGCGGTTCACCTGCGGAGTAACCTGCAAGGTCAACCCTACGCGTTTACGTTCGGCGGAGGTGGTAGTCATACTGGTACTATCCGTATCACCGGTTTGGTTTACCGTTTGGCCGATAGCGGCATCCGTAGAAGTGGTAATAGTAGCGGTTTTATTGTTCAAGGTAACCACTTTGGGTTTACCCAAGTATTTGGCTTCCCCGCGGGTTAACATGGCTTTAAGCACAATATTAAAAGCCGTTAAATTCAGCACACCGGAAGAAGTAGATTCATCCCCACTGTCACTATCTGATGAGGAGCTGGAGGAAGAACTGCTGTCGCTACTAGAGGTTTCACTGGCACGCGGGAAAATCCAGTCCCACCCGTGTAATCTTTCCCCATTTTTATTTTTACCACGGAAAAAGTCCGAAGTAATTTCACGTTTAGGCGCGGTCACTTGTGCCATGACACCCCCGCTACCGTACTCAAATCCTAAACTTAACCCGCTGGATTTGCTTACTTCTACAATTTGTGCTTCAATTAAAATTTGCGGCGGTTTAATGTCCAATTCCGCTAAAATATTTTCTACTTGCGGGAATACTTCCGGCACATCCGTAATAATAAGTTTGTTGGTGCGCGGATCTACTGCAATTTTACCCACCGGTGAGAGCATGCTTTGGATAATTCCAGTAATGGTAGAACCCGTGGAGTACGAATCCCCCCCGGACGAGCCGGATCTACCCAAACCGCCCATGCTTCCCATGGAGCCAGAATCACCACCCGAAGCATAGCCCGCATTGCCAGTACCACTGGAAACATCTTGCGGCATAATGCTATTGAGCTCACTTTGGGCAGAACCTACCCCTTGCAAAGAAATATAGCTTAAGGTATAGATTTTAGTAATCGTATCCGGAGCATCATTAGAACGCTTGGTAACTACATAGCTATCACTCTTACCAATGCGCTGATAGGCTAACCCGTGCACCCGTAAAAGCGTGTCTAACGCTTCACGCACGGTAACACGTGTTAATGAGGCCGTTACCTTCTTGTTGGCGAATTCTTCGCTCATGATGAAGTTAATTTTCGCCTGGGTGGTAATGCTGTTTAAGAATGCCGATATCGGCACATTGGCCACCCGGATGGATACTTTTCTGTCTAAGGGAGAATCCGTTTCCACTTCCTTATACAGATCCGTAGCTGCGGACGAAGACCCCGTTAGAGTATCTTCCGTCAATGCGGCAGGCTCTTCCAAGGGGAGAAACTGGCGTTCCTGCTGGGCAGCAGCCGTTCCCGTTAACCCCAAGGTTATTACCCCCGCTACTAGTATTGCGATACGATTTGTCATCTATCCTCCTGTGTGAATCTGCTACAAATTAACCAAAATACTACAAAATCTGTTACAGCTTTACTTTTTTGGTAAAGCGTGCCCCTCTGTATACAAACGTAACAGAGTCCCCCGATACATCCACAATTTTAGCCCCCATATATGTATTGCCTATACTATAAAGCTTCCCACCAATGAGGACTTCTTTATCAATTAAGCCGTTAATGTGAATTTTATCGCGAATAAGCAAAGAGGGATCTTTCAATACGGCCAGTTCCCATTCCCGTTTTTTACGTTCTTCTTCTTTGCGCTTGCGTTCGTCTTCCGCACGGCGGCGGGCTTCCACGGCTTCCTGGGCAGCCCGCTGTTGTTCCCGGTGTTTGAGAAGCAAGGTATCATCTGCTGATAGCATTGGATCACGCTGGGTAGGAGCAAACACAACTTGCGGCTTTTTAAGCTGCTCGGCAGAAAAAGCAGGCCCTTTAGGTCCTACCTCCGGCCGCTGGGCGTACCCCACCGAAACGGAACTAAGCGTTACACTCCCCGCCAGTACACTAAGCCAAACTACGCGTTGAAATAGGCTCATTGTTCTTCTCCTGTTTCTTGTTTAATCTTTGCCATCTGGGCCTCATAATCCTTAAATAATGCCGGGGCGTACTTAGTTTTAGGGAAAACCGTGCTAAACGTCATGGTAACGGTGTTATCCCCTAAAGAATCAGTATCTGTCAACTTAGTTAAATTTAAGCTAGTAATGCGCAAAAAATCCGATCCATTTTCAATGTCTTCCGTTAAACGCCCCACACTGTTAAAATTCTGCTGGAAAGATACCCCCCTAGATACTGAAGTATAGATGGGGCTGGAAGAATCTTCCGGCATATTTTCCTCAATAGAAACAGGGGTTTGGTGTTCTCTAAAAATGTTCATCAGCCGCTGAGCCATCCATTCATCTTTTTGGCTTAAATCCGGGAACAATACTTCCAAACGAAGTAAATGTTGCTTGTTATTTAAATACTCATCACGGTTTACCTGCTGTAACTCAATGGCATTGTTCTTGTCTTCAATAGCAGCCCGTTGCTGGGTCAGTTGCCCATGTGCATAACGCACCAGCAAAATAACACCGGCCAGCACAAAAACCTGCTTTACAAATAAAGTCAATTTTCCTTCTTGCAAGGCGGCTTTTAAATCCGCCAAGTCACGCGCAAGTCCGGCAAATTTGGAAGAGACTTTTCCCTTAGCCGGCGCAACCCGGTCAGTGGGTGATTCGGCAACTTTTTCCGTTTCATCAGCCTGCGGTTGCTTACCCAGTAAACGCTTCAACGAGTCTGGCATTTTTTGTTTTAATTGCTCTAAATCAATCGCCATAAGTTGCACGTCTCCTTCCAACGGGTTCTTGGTTACAAGTTAATACAAACAAAGTATCCCGGTTGACCTCTTTTTTGCGGCTGCGCACGCCCGAGCCGGCCCCGGCTAAATTTTTATAGCTAATAGCCGCATCGCTACAAAAACGGCGCAAACTGGGCTGGTTTTTAAGGGCATCCCCAAAACGGCGGCCGATTTCCAAGTCGTTCTCCCCGTTTCCGCCGGAGTTAATCGCCCCTTCCAGTATTAATGAAGCGGCACTGCGTCCCGCAAAATCAGCTTGATAAGAAACACGCGTCAACCACATATTATCTTGCATAGCTTGTGCAATGCCAGATAAAATGGGCGTAACCAAAGGGCTGTTTGCATAAACTTGGCTTAACACCTCGTTTTGTTTTCTGATATTGTCCAAGTTAGTTTTAACCTGCTTAGCGGTTAAACCCTGTAAATCTTCCAACGGCTGACTATACGAACTGCTTTTCTTTTTAAGCTGATAGTTGGCATACAATAATTGGGCATAGGTACCCGCCAAAAACAGCCCTAAAAGGCCAATCAATACAAAAACAATTTTCCACAACATCCAGCTGGCATTAAATTCGTAAGCACTTAAGCGTTTGCCTTTGGTAAAGTCAATATCCGGTATTTTTTGGTCAAAAAACTTGCCGCTGGCACCAATAGAAGCCACTTCCCCGGCGGATTTTGTTTCAATACCAAACACTTCTTTTAAATTCCACTGACGTACGGGCTTATGGGAATCCGCTTCCAACGCCGGCACCCACTGATCCATCTTATAGCCGGCAATGACCGCTTCCTCAAAGGGGTCCCGCTCCAACTGTTTGGCGATAAATTCTGCGCTGTTGGTAAGGCCAAAACGGCGGCGCTCCGCAGGAGCCGAGCCCGAGATATCCACATCCCGTTCCAAGAGAGGGACTACTCCGTTCAAAAAGATAAAGCTGGCCATATCTTTGCCAAAGAAAGAATAAATCCGCCCACCTTTACCTACCGCTTCTTTATCGTTATCGCAAAAAGCGCGGGCCAAAGACAAACAAGAAGGTTCTACGGATACCAACTCCAACCCCACAGACTTTAAGCCCTTTTCCAGGCGGGAAATAATCGTTTTGCTGGTCATAGCAAACACCACCCCTAAGCGTTTCTGCTTAGTGGCAGCTGTTTCAAACTCATACACATGGTAGGAATAGACCGCTTTATCAAACGGGAAATGGATGTATTTGCGGGCCTCGTTAGGAACCCCTTCCGCCCATTCTTGCCGTTTCATGGGAATAGAAATTACAAAATGGCGTAACAAACAAAAATCCGGAGATAAACTGACTACAACCTTATTGGTATTCCACGTTTTTTTAGAGGTTACCTTTCCCAACGCATCCAACCAATAATCCATTTGGAAGAAAGCTTCATTTAAATCTAAAGCCTTCAATTTATTTTTGTCCAGCAAATTAGTAGGAACACGGATAAGGGATTCCAAAACCACCCCCCCTTCCGATTTAACACTTTGGGCAACATACAGCTCATCCACCCCAATATAGACACCTAAACAGTTAGGGTGGTCCGCCATGTTATTTCCAATTAAAATTTCTCCCAAATTCATACATCAAACCCTATTTTTTAATTTTTATTCATAGGAAGTATATTCTTCCTCGTATGCCATGTCATACGGGTTGGAAACATCCGCCACTGCCGGCGCGTAACCGGCACCCGCCGTAGCTGTAGCCGGAGCATAACCGCCCGTGGTAGCAGCCGTTGCAGTATTTGTAGAAGAAGTATCATCCGTTACAATATTGCGCACCGTTTGGGTTACGGTATACGAGTCGCTACTCTGTGTCTGCGCTTGCGTTTGGGCAACCGGCTGAGAAACCTCCACCGCCGCTTTGCCACGCCACGTACGACCGGGCTTTTGCCACAAACGAGCTACGCTGTAATCCAACTCTTGATTTTCAGCGGGCGTAGCGGCACAAGCAGCACAGGCATCCTGCTCCGCACATTTCACTACTACACGCCGGCGCAGGGTTTGTTTGTTTCCTTTAATATCCACTCCCGTTAACACCAACGTATATTTGCCACACGGCAGTTCCGGCCCGATGATTCCTTTGCGACCATTCCACAAAATCTGGTGATACACCGGTGAAAACCCTTCCAGCTGGCGTACAATATAATAGTTACCGTTGCGGCCGTGTTCAATAATTTGCAACATCCAGCTATCCAACATATTGACGGTTTCTAATACAGAAAAATCTACCGCGTAAGCTTCAGCTAACGAAAGGTCTATGGCTTGGCAGGGCGGTACAATAGCCATACTTAACAACGGGGCTACGTTTTGATCCGACGTTTGGGTATCCACCCCTTCCAACACCTGGGTAGGCAATTTGGCCTCATAATCAAATACGACGGACAAACCCTTTAAATTGGCAAACTGGGCCGGCACTTCTTGGTCTACCAAGCCCATATTGTAGTACAATTTTCCTTCGGAAATGCCCCGCTTGGCCAAATAAGATTTAAGGGCCATGGCACGGCTAATATCCGATAAAGTCACATCATCCGTATAAGAACCCGCTGGCAAAATAATGTACTGCGCACCCTGCGTCAAAGCGGTCAATTCATAAATATGGTTTAACACCGAAAAAGATTCCGGACGAAAAGCATTGCCTTGGAACAACACCCCGTCTTCAATATCAATGGCATCAGGACGGCCGTCACTACGCAGGTAGAGATGTACCCCTTTATCGGCAGAAAGATTAGCGATAGCGGCATCCGTCATACTTTGCAATTTTTGGTGAGTATATAAATTGCGAGCTTCCAGGGCTTCGGGGCTAGTCAAATCCATGTAGGTAGAGGAAACGGTTTCGGTTGCCGTTTCGGCCGACGTTTGCGGTATATCTTGGCTTAAAGAAGTGGTAGTTAACACGGTCGTAGTTTCTTTCCCGGGCTGGGCAGAAGTTTGCGAAACTGT
>JAZLAA010000023.1:0-9809 GCA_045612945.1 Elusimicrobiaceae bacterium | reverse complement strand
CATTGAAGCTAATTTTTTAAGGCCATGCAAGATTTTTTTTAAATTACACTTGACACGCTCCTTTTTAAGTAGTATTCTTATTAATTTTACCCCCTTCAATCTATTTTTCTCAACGGGAATCTGTACCATAAAATGTGCCCTCCCCGGTTTAGGGAGGGCACATAAAAAGACGTTGACTTGATTTTTTTATTTTTTACCTTGCCGGTTTGAGGGCTGGGCCTCCCCCTGCGGCTGGGCTTGCCGGGCCACTTTAGCGGCGCGGGCCGTAGCGGCACGCTCCAAGCGGGCTTGCTTGCCTACCAGGGCGCGCAAGTTCTTAAACGTAGTGCGCTTAATGACCTTACGCAAACACCACAGAGCCCACACGTTGGGCACCGTCATCATGGTCATGGTAAGCACACACAGGGCCCACATAAAACGGGTGGACATATTGGCTTGGGCCGTACGCGCCACCGAATCGGCAATCGTAAAATCCCATGAGAAACTAACCCCCAACACGCCGCCGGCAAATACCAGTAGTACAAACAACACCCGCGAGGGCTTTACCAGTATGTTAGAACCTTTGCACAAAAACTGGAGGGATTTCTCCGTATAATACCCCCACCCAATAATGGTGGTAAAGGAAAAAATAACCAGCGAAAAAATCAAAATAGGCGTTCCGATAACAGGTACGGTTTTAAAAGCACTGTTACATAAGTTAGCCGCATACACGTTGGGGTTGGTGTAGTCCCCCGCCAGCACAATAACCAGCCCGGTTAAACAACAAATAAAGATAGCCCAAAACACAGACGTGGCCGATACAATAGCCATTTGCGTGGCACTGCGGGTGCGGGCCGCGGCCGCGGCCATAGAGGCACTGCCCATACCGGCTTCGGTGGCTAATACAGCCCGGGTGACCCCGGCCGTTACACCGGGGAGCATGGCTTTTACAAAAGCCAAAATACCTACCCCCACCGCGCCGCCGGCCACCGCTTTACCGCTAAACGCTCCTTTTATAATAACGGACAGCGCCTGCGGGATTTGCGTTACATGCATACACACCACAATTAAAGCAACTAACAAATAAAGCCCGCCCATAATGGGAACCAGCCACTCGGAATACGAGGCAATCCGTTTTACGCCACCCAGCACCACAACGGCTGCCGCAAACGCGATAAATAAAGAAACATACCACGGGTTCAAGTTATACCCTTCCCGCAACGCATCTGCAATGGAGTTAGTTTGCAACGCACTCCCGGCGGTTAAGCCCATTAGAAGCGTACCCACCGCAAACACCACAGCCAACCATTTAAGTTTTAAAATGTTAGCTAAATAATACATGGGCCCGCCCACATATTCACCATCCGGCAGACGCACCCGGTATTTAAATGCTACCATACACTCGCCATATTTAATGGCAAAGTTAAAAAAGCCGGCAACCACCATCCAAAATAAAGCACCGGGCCCTCCTTCGGCCACCGCGGTGGTAACCCCAATAATACTGCCCGTGCCCACCGTGGCTCCAATCATTACGGCTAACGAGCCGAAACTGCTTACCATCCCTTCCGATTCGGCCTTGGCTACCGAAAGTTGTATGGCCGGCCAAGTATATTTTTGGATAAAACGTAATTTAACGGTAAAATAAATACCCAAAAACAACAGCAACAAAATCATCGGCGGGCCCCAAATCAGGGCGTTAAACTGGTTCATCAAATCATATAAGCTCTGTAAAGACGGGTGCGCAAAAAAAGTATGAAAAGCACCCCCAAGTTGCGTAAATACTTCCATAAACGGAATTTTTCCTCCTCAAATGATATACAGTTTATTTTACCATATATGGGCCTGTATAAATTTATCCCAAACAAAAAGGACGAACCCGTTCGTCCTTTCAAAAAATGTCACCGGGTGGGCTCGAACCACCGACCTATTCCTTATGAGAGAATCGCTCTAACCAGCTGAGCTACGGTGACGTAAACTGTACACTTATTATAACAAAATTTCGCGTGCGGTGCAAGCGGCTAGTCTTTGCGGCTAATCCAATGCGGCGTACACATTGATATGCTTTGGCAAGCCGGGAGTCTGAGCTGCCTTAAAATCTGCCTGGGCTTGCTGCGGTTTACCCCACTGCCAATACGCTCCGCCACGGGCGTTATATACATCCGCCGAAGGGCGCAACTCTAACGTGCGCGTATAATCGGCGACGGCCAAATCGTAATGCCCTAGCATAAGCTGTACTCCGCCGCGTGCAAAGTAAGTTTCGGCACTATCGGGCCGAAGCCGAACCGCCACGTCTAATAATGTTAATGCATCTTCAAAATTTCCTTGGGCGGCCAGCGTGCTGGCATAGGCAGTGTAAACGGGCAAACGGTACGGATTTTCGTTCAAAACGCGCTCAAAATCCTGCGCGGCCAAGTTATATTGCCCTTGGTAAAAATAAGCTGCACCCCGCGCTTCATATACATCCAGATTACGTGGGTTGAGTTCCACCGCTTTGTTAAATGCTGCCACGGCCTCTTGTTTTTTACCGTCTTTTAAGTAGCCGTTGCCTCGGGCCAAATACTCGCTGGAAGTTTTCAACCCCGCACACGCCGCTAAACATACACATCCTATAACTACACATCCTAGTTTCATATCAATCTCCCGATAAGACCTACTCCATTATAGCACATTGGGCCCAAATTCATATAGGCATTTTTTCTGTTCCATACTGGGCCGTAAGACCCTGTTGCCGAACTTGTAAAACTGTTATAGTAGAGATGTAAGACAATTTGAATTTCATCCCAAACCGCTGTAGTCCCAAACCCTGCTACAGCGGTTACCCCTTTTATATGGGAAAAATGGTATAATGTAATATATGAAGTCCCCTCGTATCTCTTTATTTATTATTGCCAAGAATGAAGAACGCCGCATTGCCGCTTGTATTGCCAGTGCGCGCGACTTGGTGCACGAAATTGTTGTAGTGGATGGCCGCTCTACCGATAAAACCGCCCAAATTTGTAAAGAGATGGGCGCGCAGGTTTTTAAACGCCGCTTTGACGGATTTACCAACCAGAAAAACTATGCCCTTTCTAAAGTAACCTGCGAATGGGCCCTCAATTTAGATGCCGACGAACGCCTGACCCCCGCCTTAAAAGACGAAATCCGCCAAGCTATCCGCCAAACCCAGCACGCCGGCTATTTTATCCCGTTTAGCAACTTTTTTTTAGGCAAAAAGATGCGGTTTAGCGGCCTGAATAAAGAAACCCACCTGCGCCTGGTGCGTACCCAGCAAGCTAAATATGTAGGCGGGCTGGTGCATGAAGGGTTAGAGGTAAAGGGTTCTTTGGGGCAGCTACAGCAACCCATTTTGCACTATTCCTATAACACCATTGAGGACTATTTTACCAAGTTTAACAACTACACCTCCCTGGCGGCACGGCAACTGAGGCACAGCGGCAAGCGTTTTAGCCTGTTTAAAGTGCTGCTGACCCTTCCGTTTGAGTTTGTAAAACGCTATCTCCTTAAACTGGGGTTTTTGGACGGTATGCGCGGGCTGTTGTGGGCCTCTTTTTCTACCTATTATGTGTACGTAAAGTACGCTAAACTGTGGCAACTGGAACAGGAATCTAAACAATGACCTACGCCCTTTTGCTCTTGGCCTTAGGGGCCTTTTATTTTGGGTGGAAATACCCGGCCCTTCGCAAAACATGGTATTGGCCAAAGCGCGAAGGGTTAGTGGTTTTAATGTACCACCACATTGCGCCGGCTCCGGCCCCGGAGGATGAGCAATTTCCGTTTACCATTACCCCGCAGATGTTTGAAAAGCAACTTCAGTTTTTAAAGCAACATAACTATACTCCCATTAGCGAGCACGACCTGTACCGTGCCTCGCGCACCGGCGAAAAAGTACGCACCTGCCACCCGGTGTTACTTACTTTTGACGATGGATATGAAGACAATTACACCTATCTTTATCCGCTACTCAAAAAATACCAAGCCAACGCTCTTATTTTTCTAGTTACAAAGCGCATCGGCACCCCGGGCTATTTAACTTGGGAGCAAATTAAGGAAATGAAAAACAGCGGCCGGGTGGCGTTTGGCTCGCACACGTGCTCACACCGGCGGCTGCGCAGTTTATCGGACGAAGAAATCAGACAAGAAATTACCCAAAGCAAACAAATTTTAGAAGCACAGCTGCATGGCCAAGTAATCAGTTTTTGCTATCCGTTTGGGGCCGGCGGCTTTGACAAACGGGTACGCCCGCAAGTATTCAAAGCCGGGTATTTGCTGGACTTTAGTACCAAAAAAGGGATTAACCCTTGGCCGTGGCAAGGCAAAAAAACAATTTTGCGCGCCTTCCCGCGCGGCGGCGAAACGTTGTGGGATTACCACCTGCAACTCACCCGCGGGCGCAGTAAATTATGAAATCATTTTTGCCCGTGCTGGCCTTTGAAAAAATAGGGCGCGCACCGAAAAATTCTCACTTAAAAAGACAGTGGGTTTCACAAAAGCGTTTGGAAAAGTGGCTCTTGTTTCTTACTAAACGCGGATATACCTTTATTACCCCTCTTGATTTACAAAAAGAACTGCCCGCTAAACCTGTATTGTTGGCATTTTTGGGCGGGTACCAAACGTATTACACGGACGTTTTCCCCCTCTTACAAAAATATAAAGCCCAGGCCACGGTACTGGTAGCCACCGATACTTTAGGCGCGTACAATGCCTGGCAAGACCCATACCAAGAACCCTGGCAAAATGTGCTTACCGTTAAGCAATTACAGCAAATGTATAAGAGCGGCCTGGTGCAAGTGGGCATACTAGGGCTAAGCGGGCAAAGCGTATTAGACCTGGAACCGGCCCAAGCGCATCACGAGCTTAAAGAAGCTATTTACCGCTTAAAAATGTTACACAAAATAGATGCTTGCTGCGTGGGCTTTTGGCCCAGTGCCAAAGATAAACAGGCCCGCACGCAACCGGTTACGCACGGGCTGAATGTTCCGGTAATTGCATCCTATACGAAAGAAGCCGGACAAGATTTTTGTATCTTACCCCCCGGTTGGCTTACTTATTGGAAGTGGGTCCTTCAGACAAAATTTCACTTTTGTCATAAAAATAATTAGAGACCTTGTTGCAGACTGGGTGTTCCGCCGGTATAAGTAATTCCGGCGGATGTCTCTGTATATTCTACGGTAAATCCGTACAAGTTACATTTTTCTCCGTAACATTTTTGGCCGTCATTGTCCAGTGTAATATACACACGGTCATCCCCTTTGTTAAATGCAAACAGGGCCAATGGGTTGTTAGCCGTTCCCTCTACATAATATGCACAACCACTCCAGCCGCCGGAAGGGCATGCAGTATTACATACCCGGGCACTTCCGTTTGTACAAACAATGGAAGCATCCAACAGCCCTGGGTTCCAGTTGCTTACCGCTGCCGCAGTTGACCAATCCGCCGTTGTGGAAATTTCCGGGTTTAACATTGCGGACTGAGCTGCACGGCGAAGCGTCCCCAAATTACTCCATATTCCAGCCAGCTTACTCTTTTCCACTGCTTTTTGGTATTGCGGCACGGCTACGGCTGCCAAAATACCGATTATTAACACCACAACCAACAACTCTATGAGGGTAAACCCTCTTGTTTCTCTTTTCATTTTTGTTCTCCTAGTAACTAATTTCAATTTATCCGTTCCCGGAGAACCCACTTAAAAACGGCTGATACGTTGAGCCAGAAACGCTAACCCAAACATAACAGCCGTGGTCTGCCGCTTTTTTAAGCGGCAAACACTCAGCATAAGACAAAGGGCTCATGACTTCCCTTCACCTTATGCTTGATAACGAGCTGTCTTTGGAGCGTTTCTGTGCCCATGGGGGCTCGCTGTATTCTACATACAGTTCCAAAAACAGATAGAATTGTACGTATAGTATAACAAACCACTACCCCCGTTTCAAGGGGAGCAAGTTCCCAGTTTCACTGGCTTTTGCTATAATATAGGTATGATTATACCTACCATTATTGAAAAGAATGTTGGATATGATATTTTCTCCCGCCTTTTAAAAGACCGCATTATCTTTGTGGGCGGGCGCGAAGGCGAAGTGGATACCGCCAGCGCTAACATGATTATTGCCCAGTTGTTATACTTGGATGCCGACGATCCAAACCGGGAAATCAACCTCTATATTAACTCCCCCGGCGGTATGGTAACAGCGGGCCTCGCTATTTACGACACCATGCAGTTTATCAAAGCCCCTATTACTACTATTTGTATGGGCCAGGCCATGAGCTTTGGGGCTGTACTGTTAGCCGCAGGTTCTAAAGGGAAACGCTATGCCTTACCGCACGCGCGCATTATGATTCATCAACCGTTAATTTGGGGCGGTGGTATTTCCGGCCAGGTTACAGACATTGAAATTGAAGCCAAAGAATTGCGCGACAATAAAGAACATCTCTTGGATATCTTGGCCCTGCATACCGGACAAGATAAAGAAAAAATCCGCCAAGACAGCGAGCGCAACTATTATATGTCCGCCCAGGAAGCCAAAGAATACGGACTCATAGATGCGGTGCTAGAACTAAAAAAATAAGCTGTCTCTTATTCTCACCATAACCCAAACCCACGGTTTGGGTTATTTTATGTGGGCCCTAGGGCCCAGTAAAAATTAGGCCCTAAGGCCCTCGCCAAGCCCATACATAGTTACTATACTAAGGGTAAGGAATTTACATCCAAGGAGAAAAATATGAGACTAAAAAAATGGTTAGTTGGTTCTATAGCTTTATTTGCCACCACGTTTGGTTTTGCCTACCCGGCCCCCGATG
The DNA here is from genome assembly GCA_045612945.1 of Elusimicrobiaceae bacterium. Taxonomy (GTDB): domain Bacteria; phylum Elusimicrobiota; class Elusimicrobia; order Elusimicrobiales; family Elusimicrobiaceae; genus Avelusimicrobium. Next base: position 3,035 of record JAZLAA010000023.1, on the reverse strand, counting down.
ACGAAGACCCGATGACGCGGATCTTCCAGCAATATCAAGAGGAAACGGCCCGGCTCAATCGGCAATATGATGAAAAATTGTTTACACCTATTAAAAATTTAATCACTTTGGCTATGCAGATACAACAAAGCCAAACCCAACAACCCACTCCCGAACAGGAAACACAAATCAATACCACCATGAACCAGTTGGACAGTGCTTTAGATGCAATGGTAACCTCGGCATTAACCGATGTGGATATAAACCAGGTAAACACCCAATATAAGCAAGCCATGGCCAGTATGGGGGTGCAAGACCCGGAAGAACTAACCCTGGAAACCTTGAAGGATTTGTTGAAAGGGATGTACTTAATGGGAGCCTTGATTCACTTTGAACAAACCCACAAATTAACAGATGCCGAATTGGAAGTAGCCGCATTCATCTTCTTCCCGCAGGTAGAAGAAACCACCGAAGAAGCCCCGGCAACCCAAGAGGCCCAACCCTAAGTGGAGCGCGGTATGAATACCCCTAAATATTTATTACCTTTATTGCTTAGTGCCCTGGGTAGCTTGCCTTTGAGTGCTCAAACCGCGCCCAAGGATACGCTTAACCAAAAGGTAACCCAGGCAGTACAACGCGCACAAGCTGCAGATTGCAACAGCAACTGCACATGTGCCCAACAAAGAGAAGAACCGCTATCGGCTAAAGAATTGGTAGATGCGGAAACGGAACTCCAATTCATCCGGGATCACCGAGATTCCAACGCTACTTTTTCTAAGTATCCCTATCTTTTAGACCCGGCCTATCGCCGCCGCAACGACCCTCCCGCCGTTTGCAACTGTCACATGTATAAGGCACAAACTGCCCGGCAACAGGAGCCCTTAACACCCAGCGAGTTAATAGATGCGGAAACGGAACTGCAACTTATTCGTACTCGCCAAGATAGCAATGCTACTTTTGACAAATATCCCTATCTTTTAGACCCGGCCTATCGCCGTGGGGACGAAAGCATACGCCAGCAGTACCGGCAACAAAAAAAGTCAACCCAAACGGTTTGTACCAACCGGCAGGATAATTCTTTCTCCCGTACCCCCGGTTGGAAACGCAAAGTAGGCCTTTAGTGTTAAAACGTTCTACAAGCTCCGGTTAAACCGGAGCTTTTTTATGCCCTACAAATAAAGTACAATAAAGTGTACCTATAAAGGAGAAAATTATGTATCAACGCACCGCTGAAGAAAAAGAAAAAATTAAAGAGATTTTAAAACTAACACAGGAAAACAACATTCAAATCATCAAACTGTGGTTTGTAGATATTTTGGGTAAACTTAAATCCATTTCCGTTTCTTACCGCGAATTTGAATATGCCATGACCGAAGGAATGGGCTTGGACGGTTCCTCCGTAGAAGGGTTTGCGCGCATTTACGAGTCTGACCTAGTGGCTATACCGGATTTGGACACTTTCCAAATGTTCCCGCCGGATTTGACCGGTGCGCCCATTGCCCGCTTTTTTTGCGACATTAAAACCACCGACGGCAAACAATTTGAAGGCGACCCGCGCTATATTTTAAAACGCAATCTGGCCGAAATGAAAAAAGCCGGGTTTGACCAATTTATGGTAGGCCCGGAACTGGAGTATTTTTATTTTAAAGATGACAAACACCCCGAAGGACTAGACAGCGCAGGTTACTTTGATACTATTCCGCTGGACACCTCTTACGCTATCCGCCGCCATACCATGCAAATGTTGGAAAAACTGGGTATCCGCGTAGAGTATTCTCACCACGAGGTGGCCCCCTCCCAGCACGAAATTGACTTGCGCTACGATGAAGCCATGAAAATGGCCGACCAGGTAATTACCTACCGCACCGTCGTCAAGCAAATTGCCGCCGCACACGGCGTGTATGCTACCTTTATGCCTAAACCCATTGCCAAAGTAAACGGCAGTGGGATGCATGTGCACCAATCGCTCTTTAAAAACGGCTCTAACGCGTTTTTTGACGAAAAAGACCCGTTGTATTTGTCCGAAACGGCCCGGCAGTATATCGCCGGCATTTTGACGCACGTCAAAGAAATTTGCTCCGTCACCAACCAGTGGGTCAACTCTTATAAACGTTTAGTGCCCGGGTACGAAGCCCCGGCCTATATTGCCTGGGGGCGCAAAAACCGCAGCACTTTGGTGCGTATTCCACAGGTAAAGATAGGCAAACCTAACGCCACGCGCATTGAGTGCAGATTTCCGGACCCAGCCTGTAACCCGTATTTAACATTTGCGGTAATGCTAGGGGCAGGGTTAGACGGTATTAAACACAAAATGCAAGTTCCCCCCATTACGGAGGAAAACATTTTCCGCATGACCAAAGAGCAGCGCAAAAAGCACCAAATTGATACGCTGCCCGCGTACCTATATGAAGCCGTCAACTATACGCGCCAATCTGAGTTAGTGAAGAAAATTTTAGGCGAACACACGTTTGAAAAATTCATTGCTAACAAAGATATTGAGTGGGACTGCTACCGTACCCACGTGTCTAGCTATGAATTAGAACGGTATTTGTCTACGCTGTAAAGTAGTAGATTCTTTAGAACATCCCCCCCGGCTTTATGCCGGGGGATATATTGTGTACATGGTATTTTATTCTACATACCGGGTACCCGATATGATACCTGAATCTATTTCAGTTTCACCAGCAAATCCCATTTTTTTACAGGTAGCCTCCTTATTTTCCGAATTTCCTCCACAAATAAACCCATCTTCGCCTAGTACCAATTCTGCTTCTCCTTGAGGAGTATCAAACCTAACAGATACCTCTGCATGTGTTTTTCCTTCTCCGTTATAGCCCAAAACATCAAAGGTACAATTGGTTTGATTTGGAAAAGGTGCTTTACACACAGGCACTGTAATATCTAGCGACTGTATGTCAAGGTTGGATGTCGTGGAATGGGATAACAGATACACCAATACTGCTTGGCGAATGGCCGCCAAATTAGCCTTTAATTCTGCTACCCGGCTTTTAGTAACGGCTTTTTGGTACTGCGGCACGGCTACCGCTGCTAAAATG
>JAZLAA010000022.1:0-3488 GCA_045612945.1 Elusimicrobiaceae bacterium | reverse complement strand
CCCCGTAGGGGTTATAAGCCCTATGTTATTACCTTCGGCCACCATCGCCAATGACGGGGCGTTTTCATCCAGCAAATCCCGGCCAAACGCCGTGTAAACAGGCGTGATCCCAGCCAAACGCTGCAAAGTGGGGGCAATATCAAGTTGAGAAACCACGCGGTCTATTCCTTGCGCTTTCAAATAACCGGGCGCATAGAGTAACAACGGAATACGGAAATGGTTCTCCAGGGTATTGTCTGCTGGCCCACCCGACGTATGATCTGCCACAAAAACAAAAATAGTATTATTTAACCACCCGTCTTTTTCGGCCCGCTCCAACAGTTGCCCCAACGACCAATCCGCATACGAAAGCGTATTTAAAAATCCGTGTTCCCATGTATCATACGGGTACTTATCAAATTGCGGCAAGGTAGAAGTAAACGGTTCATGGGTAATGCCGGTAAAGACCATGGTTAAAAAGGGAGTCCCTTTATGTTGGGCAATCTTATCTGCGGCAAATTGGAGCGCATCATGGTCGTAGCCAAACGGAGCCCGTTCCTTATAAGGTAACCGTTGGGGGATATCTTCCCAGCCGTAACTTTCCTGCATTCCCAGGTAAGAAGCCAGCGCACACAGGCGGTAAGAGTCACGGTGGGAAGTTTGGGCAAAAAACGTGTAATACCCCCGCGCGGCAAACTGGGCAGGCAGGGGGGAAAGTGCGGTCAGTTCCAACCCATAACCAAACATGGGCAATCCCGGCACCAGCGGTACACTGGCCAGCACGGCGGCAAAACCAAAAATGCTACGCTGTCCGGTGGCATACGCCCGGTTAAAATGTACGCCGTTTTGCCAAATTTTATCAAACACCGGGGTTGCTCCAAAACCCTGGTGACTCATGGCATCTATATAATAAGGATGCCACCCCTCTAAAAGCACAATAAATACGTTGGGCCGGCTCGACGAGGCCGCTACGTCCTTAACTTGACGACGCATAAGCGGATACTCCTCACTAAGTACTTGTTCATCGGGGGCTATCCACATTTGTTGAACTGTTTGAATCGCTTGCTCGGTAGGATAAGAATTGGTATATTCCTGCGCCCCTTTGCGCCCTACCTGATAAGCAGTAAAAACTCCGTTTAGGGTTAGCGCCGCTGCGGGAGCCGACTGGGCATAACGGTACACATCAGCCACACCCAGCGATTTTCCGCCTCCTAAATGGCCGCGGATCCCCAGCAACATCAGTAGCAATGTACCCACTAATATACATCCGGTTGTACGCCCGCCACGTACCGGGGAAAACCGGCGGTCTATCCAACGGTTTAAAACCCATATTCCCCAAGCCAAGCCTCCCAGTAAAATAAGTAAAGCGGGCCATACTTTTTTAAGTGCATAGGAAACTACAAAATTCCAATCGCTCGATACCTGGATAATTTCTTCGGCAATATGCCGCCCTACTTTGGGAAAATAAATCAAATCCGCCACCAAGAATCCGGTAATAACAACTATTTCTAAAAGTAGCAACGCTCCACATCCTTTTACCCACCGCTTGGACGAAATAGGCAAATTAAGTAGCAAAATAACCGGGCCCAATAGAAGGGACGTCATGTAAAAATCAAAACGAAACCCGTTTAAAAAAGCACTCCCGATTTCGCGGGCGGAAAGTTCATTAAAAAAGGATAAATTGAGCCACCACAACACCAACCGCGCCACCTGGAAAACAAGCAATAACACTCCTGGAGCCAGCAGAGAAATACGTAAACGGATATCCGGCCCAGAAGCAGTTTTCATATATCCGCCTCCTCCAAGTCCAGCTGGTCTTGAGTGTGCACCGTACTGAGTGCTTCCAACTGTTTTTTTACGTCAGCGGGAACAGTATCATCGGTAAGCAACGCCTCTATGGTACGCTGGGTAGGCACCAAAGTTTTGGTCAAAAGTCCACGGGCACGTAACAAATCAATAACAGCCTGTTTATCGGTAAACGTACGCTGCGTGGTATGCAGTAACTCGGCCTTGTAACGTGCCGCAAAATGACGCTCAAAGTGGGAAGCTTGCATCAGGCGCACAATCTCGGCACGCAGTTTTTCAGCTTGGGCTAATAGGTCGCCGTACGCATCAATTTTGGCACTGAGGGCATCTTGCGTACTAAGCGGTTTCTCCTTCGGTTGCGCAGAGCGTCTATCCACAGTTTCCGAAAGTGGAACTTCGCCTTTAAGTAACGGCAATGCGGCCGCACCCGACGGACCTGTATATTCTTTACCGGTAAACACCGGGCAGATATTACGATAATCACACCAGCGGCATTGCTTTTCACCAGGAGTGGGGGCAAACTGCCCGGCGCGAATTTGGCCAGCCACGTCAAGTACCCCATGCCAAAAATCCACAATGGCTGTATCCGGCGCGCGTTCAAAAGTCATTTCGGTTAAACTGGGTACGTGATAGAATGCCAACTGCCTCACCCGCACTGTTTTAACAGACGGATCTTTCTGTTGCACCAAGGCTTTAATTTGAGGGGAAGTTTCCACCACTTTTTGGTACATGTATAGTTGGTCAGGTTCACGCTGAACGGTTTTCCCGGTTTTATAATCCAAAATTTTAACTTCGCCGTTGCCCACATAATCCAAGCGGTCTAAAATACTAATTAAGCTTAGCCCGTCTATTTCCAACGTACTTTTCATTTCTACCGATAAAGGATGCGTAAACGTAGCCGCGTGTTTGGCGTAGTAGGCTTCAATCTGGTTGCGTCCCTCGGCATAGCCGGCTAATTCTTTCTCTATAGAAGCATATCCTTTTTGCTCGTACGTGGTTTTATTCCACACTTGGTCAAAATGGGCCAAGGCCTGTGTAAGCGTGGGGAAAAAGGCGCGCTGGGGGTTATAAATAAACTCCATCACGCTATGAATGGCCGAACCGAAAGCAAAGTAATACTTGGGCAACTCCGGGATTTGGTGCACATAGCGGAACTTATACTTTTGCGGGCATTCCTTATACATGCCCATTTTAGAATACGAAAATGATAAATTTTTAACCACAGCCTACACTCCTCTTATATGTACATATTGTATCATTTTACCGGTTGTGCCGCCACCGCCGAATTTTTCCACAACTTGCAAGACAAATGCGCTAAAATTTGCTAAAATAAGCAAGGAATGCCCCCATAGCTCAATGGATAGAGCACCTGCCTTCTAAGCAGGGGATTACAGTTCGATTCTGTATGGGGGTATATTTTAGCGTGTATATAATTGAGGATATGCCCACCAAATATCTAGAAGTTGCCGGACGTAAAATTGGCCTAAGTGAACCCCCGCTGGTGATTGCCGAAATTGGCATTAACCACAATGGCTCTTTAGAAACTGCCTTGCAAATGGCCCGTGCCGCCATAGAGGCCGGGGCCGAAGTTATCAAACATCAAACCCACATCCCGGACGAAGAAATGAGCACACAGGCCAAGCACACCGTGCCTGGCAATTCTTCGCAGTCCATTTACGATATCATGGCTCGTTGTGCACTGG
>JAZLAA010000021.1:0-12797 GCA_045612945.1 Elusimicrobiaceae bacterium | reverse complement strand
CCCGCGCGCGACATTGCCGCCTGCGCGGCCAAGCTGGAACAAACTCACCTGCAAGCAAAAGTGCAGGCACTCACCCGGCAAATGAAAACCTATGGTACGGGGAACGTGCCGCCGGACGTGTTCCAAACCTATATGCAACTGCAACAAAAATTAAAAAAATATCGTAACTGAGGAGTATTATGGCACCTGGAAATAAAGCGTTAAAAGATTTAGTAGAAGAAGGAAAAGAAAGCGGTTTCTTGTCGCTGGAAGACTTGAACCGCTCCTTGGCCGCTGCGGAATTAAGCGCCGAAGATGTAGACGGCGTCATGGGCACGCTGGATGATTTGGGTATCCAGGTAGTGGACCAGAAAAAATTTAAAGAAGCCGAAAAAGAATCTTTAAGCGAAGATTGGAACAACCTTTCCGCGGCCGGATTGGATGTGTCTAACTCTATCCGAATGTACCTGTCGGAAATGGGGCGGGTGCCGCTTTTAAGCCGTGATGAAGAAATTACCCTCGCGCGTAACATCCGCGAACGGGAACGGGAATTGCGTAAACTGGTGCTGGAATCCCCCATTACGATGCGCGAAATTTGCAATTGGGAAGAACTGGTGGACCAAGAAGAAATGACCACCAAAGAGCTTATGCCCCGCGGCAAGCGTACCACCCGTGAATTAGCCAACATGCGCCGCAAACTCAAAGAGGCAGCCCAATTTATCAGCAAGCGTGAACAGGAAATTAGCAAGCTGATGAAAGAGTTGCGCACCGAAGACATCGGTGAGAAAAAACGTAATCGTTGCATTGAATTGTTGGAAACCAAACAAAAAGAAGTAGTTACGCGTATTAACAAATTAAATTTAAACCAAAATAAAATTAAACGTTTAACTAACAAAATTAAAAACTTGGCTGACCGCTTGGCCGAAACCACCAACGACCTCAAGCAGTTTGACGATTATTTTGGCTCGTACAGCAAAGTGAAAAAATGGGTAGACGATTTTAATGCCCACAAAATAAGTGAAGCGGCCCTCAAAAAAGCCAGCGGTCGTACTTCCGAAGAACTCCAGCGTGCGTTGACCAACATAAATGGCGTGCGTCGCCGTCACCAGCAAATGCTGGAAATGTTGCCTATGTCCGCGCAAGAATTTTTGGCATTTAATGACCGCATTGTGTTTTTTGAAAATATGATTTTGCAAGACAAACTCAAGCTCATCAAGGCCAACCTGCGCTTAGTAGTGTCTATTGCCAAAAAACACATCAATTCCAATTTGGAACTCTCAGACCTGATTCAAGAAGGCGGCTTGGGGCTTATGAAGGCCGTAGAAAAATTTGAATACAAACGCGGGTTTAAATTTTCTACGTATGCTACCTGGTGGATCCGCCAAAGCATTAACCGTGCTATTGCCGACCAGGCCAATACCATTCGTATCCCGGTGCACATGAAAGAATTGGTTTCTAAACTTACCAAAGTAACCAACAAGTTCCGCCAAGAGCACGGGTGCGAGCCGTCTATTGAAGATTACGCCAAAACCTTGCACTTGGCCCCGGAGAAAGTAAAAAGCGTACTCAAAATTATGCAAGACCCCATTTCTCTTTCCACGCCTATTGGCGAAGATGAGGACTCTAATTTAGAGGACTTTATTGAAGATAAAACTGGGCCGAACCCCACTACAGCGGCGGTGGATTTCTTGCGTAAGCAGGAAGTGGACGATGTATTAAACACGCTTTCCGAGCGCGAAGCCAAAATTATCCGCCTGCGCTTTGGAATTGATTCGGGTTACCCCCGCACACTGGAAGAAGTGGGAAAAATGTTTAATGTCACGCGCGAGCGGGTGCGCCAAATAGAAGCAAAAGCTATCCGCAAGTTGCGTCACCCCAGCCGTACCAAAATGTTGCGGGATTACCAAGAGTAAGTTGTCATATAGATTATTATATAAAGTACCCCCGGCTTGGGCCGGGGGTGTTTGGTTAATAGACACCTAAGTAGGTGCAGATATTTCCGGTGTCTCCGCAGGGCAGTGTACAATTACGCCCGTTGTTATCTAGATATAAAGTTACAGGACTTCCCTGAAAGTCCCCTTCAAAATAAACGATTGGATTGGTAGGGGAAGGTGTTGGTAGGCTTCCGTGTGAAAAGTAGGTTGTATAGCCGCAATATTCCCATTTGCCGGAAGGACAAGGCACATAGCACATGTGTCCATTTGTACTGGTACACGGAATACTGGCATCTAAGTAAGCGGGGTTATAACTGCTTACATGTTCATTATTGTATGTTTTAGGAGCTATTATCATGGCCATTACCAATTCTGAAAATACTTTTCCACAACCGCCTTAAAAAGTGCTAAAATATAAGGGACTTTATAGGGTTTTACCCAAAACATTGTGGAGGTTTTTTATGCCTATTTGGATTTTTCGTTTCTCCACTTTGGTAGCTTTTCCGTTTTTAACCTATAACTTTATAGATAAAACATGGACGAGTTTCTGGAGTGGCTTGTTATGTGGGACCATTGTGATCGCCGGGGAAGTATTATTTAAACGTATGCGCCTAATCAAAATTATGATTGGTTGCACCGGGTTTTTGATTGGCCTCATGCTCTATACGCTGATTGCCTACGGTTTGCAAAACTTTGGCGGCGGGATTGATGCTTCGTTATGGTTTAAATATAAGGAGCATCTGCTGATTGCCTTTGTGGTATTTGGCGTGTTGGCCGCCTTATTTAAAGCACGCGATTTGGAAGGCCTTTCTTACACCGGGCATCACTTAAAGGTAGTGGATATTTCTGCTTTGGTGGATGGGCGCATCGTGGATTTATGTGAAATTGATTTCCTATCCGGCGTTATTGTAATTCCGATTTTCATCATGGATGAACTCAACCGCATGGTGCAATCGCGCGACAAGCTGGAGCAAGCCAAAGGCCGTCGCGGGTTAGAAATTGTATCCCGTTTACAGGCACTTAAAGAAGTAGAAGTGCGTTTTACTTCCAAAACGCCCAAAGAACCTACTCTTACCGAGCAGGTAGTTAAATTGGCCCGTAGCTTGGATGCGGAAATTGTCACGCTGGATTTTACGGTAAACAAATTGGCTTCACTGCATAAAATTACCGTTCTAAATATTGCCGATTTGGCGGTAGCTTTAAAGTCCGTCATTCTCCCGGGCGATACGATTTCGCTGTTTGTCATGAAAGACGGTAAAGAAAAAGAACAAGGCATTGGCTACTTGGACGACGGAACCATGGTGGTAGTGGATGACGGTCGCAAATACATTGGTAAACGTATCGAAGTGTTGGTGTCTTCTGTTTACCAAACGTCTTCGGGGCGGATGATTTTTTCCAAAGCCAAATAATATGCAGCGTACCAACGGGTTTGCGGCTTGGGCCATTGTTGTAGCAGGAGGAACCGGCAGTCGGATGGGCCGGCCCAAGCAGTTGTTGCCCCTGGGCGGTAAACCGGTGGTGGTGCACAGCATAGAGGCATTTTTACACTGTCCGCATGTGCAGGAAGTGGTGGTAGTTACCCCACCCGAAAATCGCGACGTCATTTCGCAATTTATTCAAGAAAAAATCCGCTTTGCAGACCCCGGTCCCACGCGGTTGTCTTCGGTGCAAAACGGTTTTTTACAGGTTCCCGCAAAGGCCGAGGTAGTCGCTGTGCACGACGGGGCCCGCCCCTTGGTGAGCCCGCTTTGCATTGAATCGGCGTTAGCCGTGGCACACCAAAAAGGCGTATCGGTATTGGCCGTTCCCGTTAAAGACACTATCAAACAAGCTAGCGGTAACGTAGTTAGCCAAACATTAGACCGTTCTACTTTATGGGCGGCCCAAACGCCGCAGTGTTACCGGCGTGAATTACTGGCCCGCGCATTGGAGCAATTTGGACACGAGATACAAGCAACGGACGAGTCCCAACTGGTAGAAAGATTGGGCGTAACCGTGGAGTTGGTACCGTCGGACTATCAAAATTTTAAAATTACCACACCGGAAGATTTAATTTTCGCGCAGGCACTTATGAATGAATCATCTTATTTCCGTACTGGGTTTGGGTTTGATTTGCACCGCTTAGAACCGGGGTGCAAATTTATAATAGGCGGGGTGGAAATTCCGCACGAAAAAGGTTTCCTGGGCCATAGCGACGGGGACCTCGTGCTCCACGCCCTGTGTGATGCTCTGTTAGGGGCGTTGTGTGCGGGGGAAATTGGTATTTTATTTCCACCCACAGACCCCACTATTAAAGGGATTAATAGCCAAAAAATTGCCAAAAAAGTGCTGGAAATTGTCCGCGCTCACGGCGCAACAATTACGCATCTGGATGCCACATTAATTACCCAGGAACCCAAAATAAAACCACATTATGAGGTGGTACGCCAATCGCTTGCTCAAATTTTTGAAATGCCGCTTGAAAACATTAGTTTTAAATCCAAAAGCCACGAGCATGTGGGCGAAATTGGCCGCGGCGAAGCCGCCATGTGCCACGCGGTGGCCACGGTGGAAGTGAGGAAAAATAAATGAAGATACATGTTTTACTGTTTTTTTGTGCTTTATTTGCATTAGCTGGTTGTACGGCTTTGCAAGCGCCTTCTAAGCGTAGTACCGCTTCTTCTACTGCAACGGATTTTTTTAATCCGCAAGCTAACAGCGCTTATTACGAGTTTTCTTCCTCTCCTTTGGATACTCCGTCCGTGTTGGAAGAAACGCAAGACACTTCCGCCCAAGAACCGGGGGAAGACGAAGATTTTACGGCTGAAAACATCGCCGGAGCGTATGGCACCTACGGGGATGTGGTGGTTACCGTGGCTACGCGCAAGTTTAAGCTGGGCCCTTCGGCTACGCGCAAAGAGATGGGGCTTTTCCAACGCGCGCTGGACAGTGCCTACACCGTGGCTTTGAAGCAATACCGTCCTAGCGGGTTTACTTATGCCATGAGCAGCGTAGGGGCCGTCAATCCGCTTTCTGATATTGAAGTAGCGTGCAAACTAAGTGAACTTTCCGCCAACCAAATGGGGCAATCCACGTGCAACACTTTCTTTAAAACAATCGCTGCACAATACCTAAAATTGCAACAGGAGGCCCGGTAATATGTACCTATATAATACGGCTTCCCATCAGAAAGAAAAATTTACGCCGCAGAATATTGCCCAGGTAACTATGTATTGCTGTGGACCCACCGTGTATAACTTCGCCCACATTGGCAATTTGCGTACCTATATTTTTGAAGATTTACTGGCCCGCACTATTCGCTTGCAGTATCCACTCAAGCACGTCATGAACGTAACAGATGTGGGACACTTAGTTTCTGATGCGGACGACGGTGAAGACAAAATGGAGCTGGGCGCCGCACGGGAAGGGAAATCTGCTTGGGAGATAGCCAAATTTTACGAAGAAAAATTTTGGCAGGATTATGATGCCTTGCACTGCACCCGTCCTACCATTATCAGCCGCGCTACCGCGCATATTAACGAGATGATTTCCCTAGTAAAAACTTTGGAAGAAAAAGGTTATACCTACCGCACTTCTGACGGAATTTATTATGACACCTCTAAATTCCCGCGTTATGATGCCCTGGTGGGCCATGCGCGTATTTCGGGCTTGCAGGGTGGGGCGCGTGTGGAACTTAGTGACGAAAAACGCAACCCGACGGATTTTGCCTTGTGGAAATTTTCTCCCCAAGATAAAAAACGCCAAATGCAGTGGGATAGCCCGTGGGGAATTGGTTTTCCGGGGTGGCACATTGAGTGTTCAGCCATGGCCATGAAATATTTGGGCAATACATTAGACATTCACTGTGGCGGTATAGACCACGTAACCATTCACCACACCAACGAAATTGCCCAAAGTGAAGCTGCCACCGGGCAGAAATATGTAAATTACTGGGTACATGGGGAATTTTTAATTTTGCGCTCCGGCAAGATGTCTAAATCCGGCGGCACGTTTGTAACGGTGGATACCCTCAAAGAAAAAGGGTACGAACCGCTGGCCTACCGCTATTTATGTTTAGGGGCGCACTACCGCACGCAGCTGGAATTTTCGTATGAAAGTATGGACAGCGCCACCAAAAGTTTAAAAAACTTGCGTGCCCTGGCCCACCAAGCCCAACAAGAGGCGGGGGGAACGGGTGCCGAAACCGAAAAATCCCGCACATGGAAGGACAAGTTTACTACCGCCATGCAGGATGATTTAAATGCCCCCAAAGCACTGGCTCTTACGTGGGAAGCGGTGCGCTCGCGCGAGTTAACTGCCGCCGAAAAAGTGGATTTCTTGCGCTTTGCCGATAGTATTTTATCTATTGATATATTTGCGGCTCCTGCGGAAGAAAAAGCCGTAGCCATTCCGCACAATATACAAACTTTGTTAGAGGAGCGTCACGCGGCCCGCATGGCAAAAGATTGGGCCAAGTCAGATGAACTACGTAACCGGTTAGCAGCTTTAGGCTACACGGTAAAAGACACACCCCAAGGCCAACAGGTAGAAAAAAAATAAGGATTGTTTGTTATATAAAAGCCCATTCCCCGGTATATTGGGGAATGGGCAGTCTGTTTGTTACTCTACATAGCAAACTTCGGCAGAGCTTGTACGTAAACAGTCTGAGCCGGAAGTAGAAAAACCTAATTGTGGGCAGAAAGAACCCCAACAATGTTTTTCTCCGTTAACAAGACTTAGCATGGCATCTTTTCCGATACGGGTAGCCGTAGCTCCAAATGTTGTTGCGCTGGGATCAGAGGCAGAAGTGTTGTATGTAGCCACGTCATACGTATAGTACCGGGTGGAAAAAGTCTGTCCACTGGGTATATTACCGTTTGCATCTACAAAAGAGACTTCTGACAGCTTAAAAAACTCGTTAGCAAGCTTAACTGGTTCTACTCCTCGTAGTTTAGCCACTTGAATAGTGTCTTCCATAGCTTTTAAGTTTGTCCACGCCTCCGTCGTGCGGCTTTTTTCCACCGCTTTTTGGTATTGCGGCACGGCTACAGCGGCCAAAATACCAATAATTAATACTACAACTAACAATTCAATAAGCGTAAAACCCCGCCGGGTATTTCTTTTTTGCATATACATCTCCTTTACTTAATTTCAATTTAACTGTTAGGAACGTCATGCAAAAACGGCCATTCTTGCTAAGCCAGCTCAAAGGTCTTAAACAAAAACAGCCGTAGTTTGTTGCCAAGGCAACAAACATTGAGCACAAAACAAAGGGGTTCGAAAGCCCTTTATTTTGTGCCTAGGTTCGGCTGTTTTTGGATTTGAGCTGGATTGCGCAAGCAATACCACCGTAAGTACGGTTCCAAAAACAGTTCAAATTGTACCGCTATTGTAACAAAAACGAATACGGTTGTAAACGGCTGGGCAAATCCGTGCATATTTAGTTATAATAAGAGTATGCCTAACGTATGTGTAATGAAGTTTGGCGGCAATACGCTGGCCAATAAACAAAAGCTGTTACTGGCAGCCCAGCTCATCAAATCTCGCTGGGAGGGTGGTTTTGTGCCCGTGGTAGTCGCTTCTGCCAACGGTAATTTAACAGATGTTTTGTTAGATCATGCTTTTAGTATTTGTCCGAACCCGGATAAGCGCGAGCTGGATATGCTTATTACCACCGGGGAGCGCGTGAGCGTGGCGTTGCTTTCTATCGCCTTACGGGCCGTGGGGGTTCCGTCCGTATCTTTAACGGGTTCGCAAATTGGTTTGGTAACTACGGCTACCCATAACGGGGCCGATATTTTAACTTTAAAAGGTGACCGCCTGGTTAAAGAAATTGAAAAGGGCCATGTGCCTATAGTAGCTGGGTTTCAAGGTATTGGGGAAGATAAAGAAATCACCACCCTTAAACGTGGCGGTTCGGATGTGTCAGCCGTATTTTTAGCGCATAAGCTAGGGGCCAACCACGTGGAAATGGTCAAAGATGTAGACGGCGTGTACTCAGACGACCCCCACAAAAACCAACGTGCCCAGCGTTATGAAGTGCTAGATTTTGACGAAATGTACAAACTGGCCTTAAATGGTGCCAACGTCTTGCATCCCGACGCCGTGCAGCTGGCCAAAGAAAAGGGCGTGGAAATCCGCATTGTGTATTATCAAACAGGTAAAACCGGGACGGTGATTAGATGAAACTGGAATTTAAATTTAGTCTTGCTAATTTTGTAGCATTTTTAGTGTTAGGCGGTCTATTTTACTGGCTTTGCCCGTTGCCCGCTTCCCCGTTGTGGCGCGGTGTAGTGTGCGTGGGGGTGGGGTTTTTGCTTTTTGGAATGTGCTTTATAGTGGTAAGCCATAAAAGTTTTATCCACCAAGCTAAGCGCAAAAAATGAAAATATGCTAAGATAGTGCTATGGAAACAACCACTCTTTTACAGTTAACCGGCTTTGCCGTCTGTTTTATTTTGCTGTTCGTATTTATTGCCAAGTACCATGCCGCCCTGGAGGCCGAGCAAGACTTGGAAGACGAACTTAGCGAAGTAACCGTTTCTCCGGTGGCTCCCACCTTTGCCCCGCGGGCTTCTTTGTTGCAAACGGCGCAGGCTCCGGCTGCCTTAGAAGTGGTAGATTTAAAAGAACAGGTCAAAGATTTACACTACCGTTTGGAAGAATTAAAGGCCTCCGGCCAAAAGCACGAGGCAGATTTAGCTAAGCAACTGGCCAGTTTGGAAACCCGCATCAGCACCTTTGAGCAAGAATATGTAAATAAATTACAACCCACATTGCTGCGCGTCATTGAAGAGCTGGAACACATCAAAGGCGGCGAAGAAACCTCGGCTTCTAAAGAGACTTCTCCGCAGGAAACCTCTGCTGAACCTGTGCCGTCCAGTAATTCCTTAGTCCCGGAACTGCCGGAAGAAGAACTGAAGTTTTAAAGGTTCTTTCTCTACATTTTCGTAATTTCTGCTGGTTTAAAGAGATACTTTGTGGCGGGGCTTTTGCGTCTCTGCATACTACGCTCCGGTTATGTTAAGCAAAAAAAAGCTTCGGGTTTTAAACGCCTTTCAAATTTTGCGCTTTGAAAAGAAATCTAAAAATTAAAATCAACCTTAAATTTGCTTTTTTAAAACTCAAAATAAACCTTAAAATTGCATTTTATGCCTTTGTGCTCCTTAGCCGTCTCCGACGGGGCCTCCGTCATATCATTTAAAAACTCCTCAAAATCTCACACAACAAATTAAATTTTGTCAAGAATTTTCGAATAAATTTTTTTGTGGATTTGTTTTGTATTGTTTAAATTTAATAAAATATATACATACAGACTGCAAGGTACAGAGCCTTGCATGAGGAGACACAATGACACAAAAAAACCTAGAACCGATTGCCGTTGTGGGTATCGGTGCCATTATGCCGGGCGCGTTAGATAAAGACCAGTTCTGGCAAAACATCCAAGCAGGTAAATATTGTATTACAGAAATTCCTTCCTCTTACTGGGACTATAAACTTTTCTACAGCCCAGACCACAAAGCAGAAGATAAACTTTACTCCAAAATTGGCGGTTTTATCCCGCAAGAATTTAAATTTAATTCCTTAAAATATCGTATTCCGCCGCAAATTGCCAAACAAATGGATACGGTCCAGCACTTAGCTATAGAAACCACCCGCATGGCGCTGGAAGACAGTGGTTATGATAAAAAAGCCTTTGACCGCAATCGCACCGCAGTCATTATCGGTAACTCTATGGGGGGGATGAAGAATGAAATGTCCAATACGCGTCTCAACCGCCCCTTTATCTATGAAATTTTAAAAAATACGCCTACCTATAAGGCCCTCGCCCCGCAAAATGCCCAGCAACTTATTGACGAAATAGATGCGGGCGTGCGCGAACACTTTACTCCGGTAACCGAGGATTCCATGCCCGGCGAGCTGGCTAACGTTATTGCCGGCCGCGTGGCGAACGTGTTTGATGTGCACGGCACTAACTTTACGGTAGATGCGGCGTGTGCTACCTCGCTGGCGGCTATTGACCAAGCCGTTAATGGGCTACGCATGGGCAATTTTGATATGGCTATTGCCGGTGGTGTAGACCAGATGATGTCTCCCTCTGCCTACATCAAGTTCTGTAAAATTGGGGCCTTGTCCGAAACGGGGTCTTACCCGTTTGATGCCCGCGCGAACGGATTTGTGATGGCCGAAGGTGCGGGTATGGTGATTTTAAAACGCTTGTCCGACGCCGTTAAAGACGGCGACCGGGTATATGCCGTTATCCGCGCCGTGGGTGCTTCTTCGGACGGGAAAGGCAAAGGCATTACGGCCCCCAACCCTAAAGGCCAAAAAATTGCGGTAGAAAAAGCATTTGAGCAAGTGGAATACACCCCTGCTGAAATCGGGCTGGTGGAAGCGCACGGTACCGGAACCCGCGTGGGCGATGCCGTAGAATTAGAAGCGTTAACAGAGTTGTTTGGCCCGTACGCCAAACCCGGCACCATTGGGTTGGGTAGTGTAAAAAGCCAAATCGGCCACGCCAAAGCCGCGGCCGGGATTGCGGCGCTTATCAAAACGTCGCTTGCCCTATATAATAAGGTACTACCGCCTTCCGTAAATTTTGAAACCCCTAACCCCATTGTGGATTGGGCCAAATGTCCCTTCCGCGTAATTACCAAGGCTGAACCGTGGCCAGACGGTAAAATCCGTCGTGCTAATGTGTCTGCATTCGGGTTTGGCGGTACCAACTTCCACGTAGCGATGGAAGAAATGAACGATACTCTACTTACTAAACAAGCGGCTCCGGCGCAAACCCAGGCGGCCACCATTTCTTCTAACCAGGAGTCTCAAACTATGTCTTATACCTTACATGTGCCGGGCGAAAAAATCCAAAGCGATGTGCTTACTTTCTCGGCTGCTACCAAAGAAGAGCTGTACCAAGTGCTTGACAAAGCAGCCTTAGCCGCGGTGCTAGATCCTACTTATTTGCCTAGTATTTCGTACCAAAACCACGTGACTAAACCCCGGCAGTTTGCGGTTACTATTAACGTGGAATCCCCGGAAAAACTCAAAGAGAAAATTGAATTTTTCAAAAAAATTGCGGCCACGCAAGACGTGTGGAGCACTGAGTCCATGCACCTGCGTCTAAAAGGTATTTATCCCTTCACGCCCAGCGAAATTAAACCCAAAGTCTGTTTTATGTTCCCGGGGCAAGGTTCACAATATGTGGACATGATGAAAGATTTGGCCTCTAAATATAAGGTCGTGCAAGATACGTTTGACGAGGCCGACCACCTGCTTACCAACATCATTGGCCAAACCTTAACCGAAACCTTGTGGAGCAAGCCCGGCGAAACCAAAGAGCAAATTGCCGCGCGCGAAGCCGCCATTAAGAAAACCGAGATGACCCAGCCCGCCGTTTTGACGGCCGATATTGCCATGATGCGCCTGCTTTCCTCGTTCGGCATTAAGCCCGATGTGGTCATGGGGCACAGCTTAGGCGAATATGCTGCCGCGGTGGCCGCCGGTATTTTTGACTTTGAAAACGGCCTTAAAGCCGTCTGTACCCGCGGCAAAGTGATGAGCGAAATCCGCGTAGAAGATAACGGCAAAATGGCCTCGGTCGCTGCCCCGGTAGAAAAAGTAGAGCCGGAACTTTCCCGTATTTCGGGTTATGTAGCCGTGGCCAACAAAAACTGCCCCACACAAACCGTGATTGCCGGGGCCAGTAAGTCTATTGATGACGCTATTGCCATGTTTACGGACATGGGCATTCAAGCGGTGCAAATCCCGGTGTCACACGCGTTCCACTCGGCCATTGTGCAACCCGCCATGCCTCAGTACCGTGCATTCTTAGATACGCTTACATTCCACGCCCCTAAAATGCCTATTACCACTAACGTCACGGCAGAGTTTTATCCGTCCGAGCCGGAAAAAATTAAAGACCTTATGGTCACGCAAATTTCCCATTCTGTGGAATGGATTAAACAACTAAAAACTACTTATGATTCCGGTGTGCGGCTATTTGTGGAGTGCGGCCCCAAGCGGGTGCTTTCGGCCTTAGCTACCAACACGTTAGCTGATAAGAAAGACATTAAGGTCTTGGCTTCCAACCACCCCAAAAAAGGCGGTATTGTGGAGTTTAACGATTTGTTTGCCAACTTGATTTCCTCCGGTATCCATTTGGATTGGACGGGAACCGATCTGTACGGCAACCACACAACATATAACCCGGCGTTTGTAAACTGGGTTACTTCTAACGCCCCGGCCTGTGTGCAGGCCCTAGGTAAAACCCCGGCCATGAGTCCGGTAAGCAAGGATGAACAACCTATGAACCAAAAATCTATTGTTATTAGTGGTATTGCCGCCGGTGGCCCCGGCAGCTGGGATAAAATTTTCCGCGAAGGTGTACTGGACGAAATTCTCTCCGGGCGCAACATGATTGAGCCCGTCAGCAGTGATGTTCAACAAAAACAAATTGATAAACACGTTGAATTTGTCATTAAATCGCCCGATGGAAACCACCGCTTTGAGCGCTTAACTTCGCCCGCGCAAGCCATTAAACTTTCGGCCCGCGGCGGTGCCTTTGATTTGGAAAAAGAATTTGGTCTGCCCGCCAAGTGGGTAAAATCCATGGACCGTTCTTTCCAGCTGGCCATTGCCGCCGGGATGCTGGCCCTCAAAGACGCTGGGATTCCGCTGGTACTTTACTATAAACCCACTTCTACGGGCGGCTACTTGCCTGACCGCTGGGGGCTCCCGGCCGATATGATTGATGAAACCGGGGTCATTTTCACCTCCGCGTTCCCCGTTGCCAACAGCATGATGGGCGATCTAACTAAGCGCGTAGAAGGGCTTTTAAACAACAAAACCGCCAAAGAAGTCCGCGCGTTTTGCGACAAGTTTATCGCGCAAATTACCGACCCGG
>JAZLAA010000020.1:0-6111 GCA_045612945.1 Elusimicrobiaceae bacterium | reverse complement strand
TGAAATTCATCAAGCGTGTAAACCTCTAAAGGTACCTTATGAAATTATTGTGGCAGACAACGGCTCCACGGACGGCAGCCGCGAAGAGGAGGCGCGGTTAGGCGCGCGCGGAGTGCCGGTATCCGTGCGCGGTTATGGGGCGGCCGTCAACGGCGGCATTTTGGCCGCGCAAGGGGAAATTGTAGTATTTGGAGATGCAGACGGTTCTTATCCGTTTAAAGATATCGCACGTTTAATAGCCCCTATTCAAAATGATTCAGCTGATTTAGTGGTGGGCAACCGCTTGGGCAAAGAGTTATTACCTGGGGCCATGCCGTGGGTACACCGTTATTTTGGTACGCCGGCACTTTCTTTTTTAATCCGGTTTTTGTATGGGATAGAAGTGCATGATTGTAACGGCGGGTTACGCGCCCTCAAACGCGCCAAATATGAAGAACTGGGGCTACGTTGCACAGGCATGGAGTACGCCAGTGAAATGCTGATTGCGGCGGGTAAACATAACTGGCAGTATCAGGAAATCCCGATTGCCCTGCGCCCGGCGACTAAGGCCCACGTACCGCATTTGCGCACCTGGCGCGACGGAACGCGTCATTTGGTAACTATTTTGTCCGGGTTATTTAAAGGGGTGCACTGGGGAAAAAATGGTGCTCTTTTGGCTCTGTGTTGTGTGCTGTGCGGGCTATATGGCGTTTTCTTGGGGCAGGATGCGGATTGGGATTTAATGAATTATCACCTCTACAACCCCTATGCGCTATTAACCGGACGGTTTGGAAAAGATGTGTTGCCTGCGGGAGGGGTGCACACGTTTTTTAACCCGCTATTAGATGTGCCGCTGTATATAGGGGTTAAATATTTAAACAGTTTCCCGCGGTTACTGACGTTTTTGCTTTCACTACCCGGCGGTATTTTTGCATTTTTTATCTATAAAATAGTCCGTTTGTTTTTGCCGGGTAAAGAAAATACGCGCTTTGTAGTGTTGACGGTGGCATTGGGATGCACGGGTAGTATGTTGTTGTCGCAATTAGGGCTGGCCAGTGCGGAGGTGACGTCGGCCGCGTTACTAAGTATGAGCTTATACTTGTTTTTCCGCTTTTTGGCGGGCGGGCGGCGCAGTGAAGCCTTGGCTTTTAGTGGTGCCCTGATAGCCGGGTTGACCGCCGGAATGAAGCTGACGGCTGCCCCTTATATTGTGGGGTTAACCCTGGTTTTTCTAATGAATTTACGGGGTACCAAACACCCCGGGCGTTTATTTTTATGGTTTGCATTTGGCGGCGGGTTGGGGTTTGCGCTGACCAGCGGTTATTTTATGCTTCGCTCGTGGATTTTGTTTGGTAACCCGGTATTTCCTTTCTTTAACGGGTTTTTTAAGTCCACCTATTTTGAGCCGGTGCACTTGACGGATGAACGCTTCTTTCCGCGCAGTGGTTGGCAGTGGCTGTTTTATCCTTTTTATTGGATGGTAGATTCCCAGCGGCAGGTGACGGAAATTTTAACCCAAGATCCGCGCCTGGCGTTGGGGTATATAGGGGTGGTATTTATCGGGCTGTCAGCTTGCTGGAAAAAGATTTGGCAACCTCAAAGCCGGTTGGTGTTTTCGCTCGTTGGGTTTATGGCGGTAAGCTATATTTTGTGGCAACAGGTGTACTCTATTTTGCGCTACGCGGTACTTTTAGAAGCATTGAGTGTGTTGTCCATTGTACTTATTGTGCGCCGTTTTTTACGTACCCAGTTGGCCTTGCTGTTGGTGGCTTTACTAGCTTGTTGTACATGGTTCTTTACGGTAACGCCGGATTGGGGACACGAATCTTTTGATAATAATGGATATATTGTATTTTCACCTTCTCTGCCACCCGTAGAAAAAGGAGCATTGGTTGTATTTTTTGGTCAGCCCACCAGCTTTATGGCTCCTTTTATGCCGGCAGATACCCGCTTTGTGGGGGGGATTACATTTCCGGTAGATAAGTACCCGGAAAAATTTCAAAAGCGTGCCCGCCAGCGTAATTCGTTGCCGGCAGTTTACTACCAATATCATTTTTTGCCGCAAATCCGCCAAGCGATTGCCCGGCATAACGGCCCTATCTATGTGGTAGGCGTGCCGTGGGAAATGATGTTGGAACCCATAACTCTAGCCCCATACGGGTTGCAGGCCAGCCCAAAAGGGGAGGCGGATTGTCAATTTTTTAACGCCAATATCAACCGCTATTCACGTGGGTGGAACTTGTGTCGAGTAGAGAAGTTAACGCAAGAACGTTAGCCCGTACCTAGTTGCATTTTGGGTAGTGATGGGCCCTTTGGAACAGTTTTTTACCCAAAGGGCCCTGTTGCTATGGGTTTAAAAAAATTATGCTATAAGTATATGACTGGGAGAAATTTTATGAACTGGAAAAAAGTGACTTTATGCTTGGGGGTGTGCGTGTGGCTATGCCCGGCACTACAAGCCCAAAAAACAAAAGCGCTTACACAAGGCGTGGAATATGCGCTGGAACGCGAAGTGTTTAACCGGGCTAAATTGCCTACGCTACTAGACGGTCTTCGCAATCGGTTTACCGGGCGTTTGGGGCCTAGTGGAAAATTAAATGTATATACGGGCGGAAACCCTAGCCATGTTTTAACGCTGTCGCAAGACGGGAAAATTACGGAAGTGTTTCCGCAGACTCCTGTGCGTAGTGTGATGGATTTTTCTAAACCGTATCCGGCCAGAGTGCGGGTAAGAAAGGTGTTACAATCCCCGGGTGAATTTGATAACCGTATTTTACGCCGGCCCGAAGGATTTTATTCGGTGGTGACCCCGGGGAGCGGGGGGGTAGAGCGTATTGCGCTAAGTGCACGGTCGTTAATTTCAAAAGCCATACCGATTAAGGACCAAGATGCCTTTGATTTGGCCGCGTATTTTCACATGGCTGCAGAATTGGATAAGCATTTTACAAGATATCAAGACAGTTGGGTGGCGGTCTCGCCCACTGTTTTGGCGGATATAACCGAACAAACACAGCAATTTAAAAATAATTGGTCGCAAATTTGTTTTCAATGGGGCTCTGGCGGACGTGAAATGCCCTTAAGCGTTATGTTTGCACTTAATACGGTGCAAATTCAAACATGGATGCTGGTAAATGAAGGGCGTTTTCCGCAGTCGTTAATCGGCGGGACGGAAGGCTCGGCTGTGAAATTATTTGATTTTATGATAAACAGTTTAACAGACCCGAAGACCGCGGCGATTCCGGGGATGCAGGCTTTGTCGGAGCATTTAATTTACTTGCGCCTGGTTGGCAAAGATATGTTAACGCCCTTGCAAGTGGTGGAGTTAGTGAAAGCCCAAGTAGCCGGTGGGGCACGGGTGCCGGGCAGTTCCACCAGCGAACGAGTGGATATGACGGAAAATTGGTTGGCCTACGAGTTGAACTATTTGGAAACTTTACGTCGTGCAAAACTGCTTTCTATAGCGGCAGGCAAGGATACTGATCAGGTGGTGCAATTGTTAAAAGATTTTCAGGAACGGGGTTATATTTATCAGCAAATGCTTCAAACGATTCCCGAATATGCACATGGTGGGCTAACACTAAATGTGCCTTCCCGCTCCCGCAGTGAATGGGAACTGGCCCTGGAGGATTGGGTGCGTAAGCGCAGGGAGGCCGGGCTGGACACGTCGCCGCGTACGTGCGTGGCCGGGCGGTTTGGGTTACCGGTTAATTTTAATGATTTAACCGCAGAAGAACAGGAAGAAGTATTGTTGGGAACGTATTTAACGATTCAATAAGGGACTCCCTAGGTTGTCAAAAACAGGGCTATGGCTTATTTGTAAAGCAATGGTACCATCACCGGCCGTTCTCTTACCGCAGAGCGGCCCTTATTTTGGTTAAAAAATACTGTTTAGCCCGAATTTAGTAAGCAGATTATCCAAAAAGCCCGGCTCTTTTACTTGGGCAACGCCCAGTTCGCTTTTTTCACGCGCGAGGGCATGTTCCAATAAAGCCAGCACCCCGCTGTAGAGCGGAGCATCGGTGTTGCAATCGGCAATCAAATGTTCAAAAGCGCCTAGGCGTGCTTTGCGGGTGGCTAATGTGTTTTTCAGTAATTTTAAAAGAACTTGGTTGGCCATTTGACCACATAAAACTACGTGGGTGGGGGGATGTTTAATGTATTCCAACGATTGTACGAACTCTTTATGCAAGTCTTTTACCGTAGGCAACGCCGCATCTTCTAACAGGTCGTCCGTGACGGGGTCCGGCTCGTAAGTATGCAACACTTGCCACGCGGTGGGCAGGTCGTTTTGCAGCAAATCGGCCATTTTATCGGCCACCCGGTCTAACCCAAAGGGAATTTCCCATGCGTCTACCAAAGCGTCTTTGTGGTACAGAAGTGCCGAAGTGCCCGTTTCCCCTATATCTACCAGTAGGCAGGAGGCATTTTTTTCGTTAGGCAAGAGGAGGGTTTCCCCTTGTGCAATAACAGAGGGGAGAACTTGGTATTGTTCGCAACCGCTGTTACTAAGTACGGTATTTAAATTAGCCAAATGCGTGCCTACTGCATAAGAGACAAAAGCTTCCACCCCGAGGGCCCATCCTCGGCGGCCTTTGGGGTAAGAGGCACCGGGTTGGTCGTCAATACTATAAGAAAGGGGAAGTACGTCAATAATTTCCAACGATTCGTCTAACTGTTCGGGCAGGGCGGCTTTAATGGAGTTGTCAATGTCGGATTCGCGAATGACGTGGTTGCGGGATTCTACATACGCCATGCCCGAGCGGTTTTGAAAGGATAAAAAACTGCCCCTTACCCCTACTATTACCGAAGGAGAAGCCTGCACAAATTGGTCCATTTGGGCAAAAATTTTCCCCAGGGCGTCCTGCGCGCCGGACATATCCCGTACAAACGCTCCGCAAAACGCTTTGCACGGCTGACGCAGTACATGGCGAATGCGCAAAGTGTCTGTTTTTTCGTCCAGCACCGCTAAAGCGGCACTGACGCCTTGGCCGTAAAAATCAAGGGATAAAAATTCGCGCTGGGTCATAGTTAACACATTGTATCAAATTTCCTTTAAAATTGTTTGCGGGGGGCGTGCGTAGTAAAAAGTGAAAATTTTTGTGCAAAAATGCTAAAAATGTACTATCATACAAATACAGCGTATTTATGAAACGAACTTTTTTACTGATTAGTATTTGTTTAACAGCCCACGTAGCAACCGCCCAGGATACTTGTGAGGCTCGGGTTGATGCACACCCATGTGCTACGACTATGGAACGGGTAGCGTATTGTTTGCACCCGCAACCGCAAGAGCAGGGCAGTAATTACAACTATGATTTAGTGTTTTCAGGGGTCAGTTCCCAAGCGGTTTTGCAAGAGCCGGAGGCTCAACGTGTGACCGCCCGTAGCGGATACTTTAAACCCGGCAAAATGGACGTGGCGCAAGATTTTGTAGACACGGGCTATTTTCCAAAACTTACTGACGGGCGCGTGAGTGAACAAGACAAGTTGGCCCGTCGGGAGGCGGTTGAGGCCGGTAAATGTGCCGCGCAAAATGCGTATGTTAAAACGGCGTGCGAGCCGCAAGACGAAGCGGCCCAGCGGGAAACGCCCGCAGGGCTTAAAACCCGCCAGCATAAACCCGGCCGCCACTGGGTGCAAGAAACACGGCAAGTAGAAACCACCGAAGAGACAGCCCCTGTGCAAGACCCAACTTTGGCCGACACGGCCGATACATACGAAGAACAGCCCGCCGCGCAAGTTTCCGCCGGGCAACAAGACATAGCGGTGGGTACTTATTCGTACGCGCCGGCGACAGGTAACTAAGGGAGAATTGTATGCAAAAACTACTGTTTTACTTCATACAACCGTACCGCGAGAAGGGGTTGATTCGGGCTACGTTGGATTTGTGCTTGCGCGGGGTTACGATAGTTGTGTGGGGGGCCTTGATGTGGGTGTTGGGGGATTTGCTGTTAGACGCGTTGGTGCGCAGCTATGACCCGGTACAAAAGATGTGGTGGTGTTCGTACTGTTTTATTATTTTCTTTGGGGCTTCGTGGCTGACCTACATTGTGCTTTTTGTGCGCGATTATTACGAGGCCGAGTAACCCACCCGCTTGTTTTTTTACAAACACCCCCGGTTTTGCCGGGGGA
>JAZLAA010000019.1:0-4245 GCA_045612945.1 Elusimicrobiaceae bacterium | reverse complement strand
ACCCCTCGCTTTAAAGAGCAAGGGGTATTTATAATTTTTAGGTTGTGCTTACAGTGCAATGGCACTAACCGGGCAGGTACCGGCGCAGGCACCACACTCAATGCATTTGGTTTCATCAATGTGGCGTTTGCCGTCCACTTCACTAATAGCACCTACCGGGCAGGCCGATTCACACGCACCGCAGTTGATGCAAACTTCAGGGTTTACTTTATAAGCCATAGTTTTTCTCCTATATTCAAAGTACTACTCATATTATACTAAAAAAAGCAAGAGAGATAATTTCCCGTCGCAAGTTTTCTTCTCTTGCTTGCAGAGGCAAATTGTGATACAATATAAAAGTAAGGAAAGACTAACTTTTTATGCAATCACATAACTCTCGTTCGTTATATCACTTAAAAGCGGGTCGCACGGCCCAAATTACCGCTATTGAAACCGAGCCCAAAATGGCCGCTAAATTAGCCGCCATGGGGTTGGTGCGCGGCCAATTTATTACACGCAAGAAAGGTTCTTCCCCCGTAGTGGTGGAAGTATCCGGGACCGAGGTAGCTATTGGACGCGAAACTGCCAAAAAAATTTTGGTAAGTGCCCAAAAAAGCACCTTTCTTTTGGCGGGAAACCCCAATGTGGGAAAAAGCCTTATTTTTTCGCGTTTGACGGGGATTGGAATTATTTCTTCCAATTTCCCGGGGACTACCGTGGGGCTAAACTATGGGGCTACTCAGTTTGCCGGCGAAGCGTATGACATTATAGACATCCCCGGCCTCTACCGCCTGGAAGAAGAATGGTTGATTGAAGGCAAAAAGCGTAACTTATTTAAAGAATTGGAGTATGATTTTATTGTTTGTGTGGCGGATGCCTCGCACTTGGAGCGGAACTTGTTTTTTGTGCTGGAAATTTTACAGCTTCAAAAACCGCTTATTTTACTTTTAAATAAATTTGATGAAGCCCAACGTAAAGGGATTGCCATTGATACTAAAAAGTTGTCAAAATGGCTGGGGGTTCCCGTGATTGCTACGGTGGGTACTACCGGCGAAGGATTAAAAGAGCTGGAGCGTGAAGCGGTACGCTTGGCCGGTAATCCAACACCCCATACGTCGTTAGAAATTCCCCCCGCTGCGGAAGAAAAATGGCAACTGATTGGCAAGATTATCCAGCAAGTGCAGCAAGTGAAACACAAACATCCTTCGTTCTGGGAACACCTGCAAGGCTGGGCAACGGCCCCGGCTACAGGGTTGCCGCTGGCATTGTTGGTGCTGGTTGTTTCGTTTTTTGTTGTGCGCTTTGTGGGAGAAACGCTTATTGACTTTTTAGACCCGCTGTATGAAAACTACTACCTCCCCCTTCTTACAAACGGGTTGAGCGGTTTAAAAGAAACGGTGCCCGGGTTACTCCTATTGGGTGACGGCGGCGAAACATATTTTGGTTTACTAACGGACGGTTTACACATTGCCCTTATAGATGTAATGCCTTATGTGTTTGCCTTTTACGCATTGTTGGGGTTTTTGGGCGAGCTGGGATATTTGCCGCGTTTGGCTGTATTGTTAGATGGTATTTTGCATAAAATTGGGTTGCATGGGTATGGTTCCCTGCCGATTATGTTGGGGTTTGGGTGTAAAGTGCCTGCCGTGATGGGCGTGCGCGTGCTGGAAACACGCCGGGAGCGCGTGATTGCGCTGGCACTTATTTTGGTGCTGGCACCGTGTATTTCGCAAACGGCTATGATTATTTCTATTTTATCCCCCTATGGTATGAAATATATGCTAATGGTGTTTGGGGCGCTGGTGTTAAACGGGGTGATAATCGGCACATTGTTAAACCGTTTGATGAAAGGCCAAACGCCCGAGTTATTTATGGAAATCCCCTCGTGGCAAGTGCCGCAGTTAAAACCGTTGGCGCGCAAAATTTGGATTCGTATGAAAGAATATTTGTGTGATGCGTTGCCGCTTATTTTAATGGGGATTTTATTTGTGGATGTGATGCAACTGTTGGGTATTACGGCGTGGCTTACGCAAATTTTGCGCGCACCGGTGGAGTGGGCCTTGGGATTGCCTCCGGATGCTACCCCCCTTCTATTGTTAGGTTTTTTGCGTAAGGATGTATCCATTGCCTTGTTAGAGCCGTTTCACTTGGCTCCGCAAGCCTTGGTGGTGGCGTGTGTATTTATGAGTATGTATTTACCATGTATTGCCACATTTTTTGTAATGCTGCGTGAAACCGGCTGGAAAGACACCTTGCGTGTGGTGCTTTTGACGTTGGTGTTTTCCACTTTAACTGCCATGGTACTACGTTGGATTTTGATGTAGCATGATTGCTTTTTAAAAAGCCCCCGGTGTAATAACCGGGGGCCTATTTTATTGTGAAGGGAAATTCTACCCTAGATGTGGGCTTCCTATTAAAAAGAGCACGCACTGAAAAGCGCGTGCTCTTGTCAAATGAGGTATAAGATTAATCGTTGTGGTTCCCTAATCTGCCAATATCTACCGGCATCGGAACTTCTACACCCATTGGGCCTTCAAAATAGACCGTACCTGTTAAATGGTAATCAATAGTGCCGCTACCCATGGTTAACAGCCCCACTAAATTGCTACCCAATACTAATGTGGGAACATTGACTTTGGCTTTGGCACTATACGTGGCTAACGGGGCAATTTCAATGTCCGTAAAAGTAATATCAGCCATTTTTGTTTCATTGGCGGAAAGAACCCCCACAAAACGTTTTAATTTAGCCGTTTCTGTGCGGCTGGGGTTGGTAATGGCAATCGTAACCGTAAAGTCAAGCGATGCCAGGTTAACGCGTGTCATTTCTACGCTTTTTAACGCATACGTACAATTTTTTAAGTTACCGGCTTGTTTTATGCTGGTGCACCCTGCTAATAACCCTATGCAAACCAACCAGCCAACTAATTTTTTCATAAAACCTCCCTGGAATAAGTATAAATAAATTGTATAATAAAAATAGCTTTTTAGGGAGAAAAATTATGAATACTTTCCAACAAACCATTTATAATCGGCTGGTGCGCTACACCGCTATAGATACAACGAGTGACCCAACCAGCACCGTGGTTCCTTCTACCGATACGCAAATTTCCTTTGCCCACCAACTGGCTGCCGAAATGAAAAAAATCGGCCTTGCAGATGTGGAAGTAGATGAATACGGCTTTGTGACAGGGCTCATCCCCGCCACTACGGACAAACCTGCCCCGGTGATTGGTTTGTTTGCCCACCTGGATACGGTAAGTGACTACAATGGTCACGGCATTCGCCCCGTCTTGCATGAAAATTACATGGGTGGCCCCATTACCATTAACGCTGAAAAAAATATGGTGCTTACCGAGCAAACCGCCCCCAACCTTCAAAAATGTGTGGGTGATAACTTGGTAACCGCGGATGGAAACACCCTGTTGGGTGCGGACGATAAACTGGGGATCTCTATTATTATGACGCTAGCCGAGCACTTGCTGGCCCACCCGGAAATTGCCCACGGTCCGGTTAAATTGGCTTTTACCATTGACGAAGAAACCGGAACCGGGATTACTTATTTTGATGTTAAAAAATTTGCCGCGGATTTTGCCTACACCGTAGACGGTGCTACCTTAGGCGATATTGATTGCGGTAACTTTAACGCGGATGCCTTTACCATTCGAATTACCGGTAAGTCCTGCCACCCCGGTTCGGCTAAAGGGTTTATGGCTAACCCGGTGCGAATTGCGGCGGATATTGTTTCGTCCTGGCCGGAAAACAAACTACCCGAAACGACGGACGGCGAGGACGGTTTTATTCTATTTAAAGATATTACCGGCGGGTTGGAAAAAGCGGAAGTGCAAGGCATTGTGCGTGAGCATGACCTTACCAAATTTGCCCGCTTTAAGCAGGATTTGCTGGCCCTATTGGATAAAAAACGTGCCAAATATCCCGCCGCCAAAATTGAAATAGAAGTTAAAGAACAGTACCGCAATATGCGCGATATTTTAAAAACACGCCCGCAAGCGATGAATTTGCTGGAACAGGCCCTTAAGGAAAATAAAGTGCCTTACCGCCTTACCCAAGCGCGCGGCGGAACCGACGGGGCGCAAATGTCATTTAAGGGATTACCGACGCCTAACATTTTTGCCGGGTACGAAAATCCGCACGGACCGTACGAGTGGTGCAGTTTGAACTGGGCCGAAAAAACCCTCCACGTGTTGCAAAGTATTGTAACGGGGGCGGTAAAGTAGTTCCCCCCCCTTTTGTTTGGTGGATAATACC
>JAZLAA010000018.1:0-10267 GCA_045612945.1 Elusimicrobiaceae bacterium | reverse complement strand
GCGCGCACCCGCTTGGCGGGCGGCATCGTCCACAGCGCGGCGTTCCACCCCGGTAATATCCGAGGGGATGCCAATGACAATCCGGGGGCGCAACAAACTGCTGCGCGTGTGCACTTTGCGGATGAAATAACGAATCATCTCCTGGGTTACTTCAAAGTCTGCAATAACACCGTTTTTCATTGGGCGTACCGCCACAATGTTGGCAGGCGTTCTGCCCAGCATCTGCTTGGCTTCACGGCCAACGGCCTTTACCTCTCCGGTTTCTTTTTCCATAGCCACTACGGAAGGTTCATTAAGTACAATGCCTTTATCCTTAACATAAATTAAGCAGTTGGCAGTACCCAAATCCATTCCTAAGTCGGATGAAAACAGCCCCCCCAGATAGTCTAGTATCATAATTTAATCCACAAGTTTTACAATTGCTACTTGCGCATTATCACCTTGGCGAAGACCAGCGCGATAAATGCGACAGAAACCACCAGCACGATCCGCATAGCGCACAGCCAATACGTCACATACTTTTTTTACGGCGGCACCATCTTTGAGCGTATCTTTTAAAGCACGCTCATTTTTGGCTTTAGCTAAAGTAATAAGCCCTTCTACTACCCGACGCACTTCTTTGGCTTTGGGCAGGGTGGTGGTTACTTCTTCATGCAGAATAATGCTGGTAGCCATATTGTTAAGCATGGCCCGGCGGTGAGAAGCCGTTTTCCCCAGTTTTCTGTATCCTGTATTCTTAATCATACGAAAAACTACTCCTTATATTTTCATGCCAAGTGTCAATTTCATCTCGGCCAATTTGCTTTTAATCTCATCCAAGGATTTATCCCCGAAGTTCTTAATCATTTTAAGATCATGTTCGGTTTTGTTGACCAAATCCCGTACCGTATTGATATTATCCGATTTTAGACAATTCAGAGAACGGGAAGAAAGTTCAATGAAATCAACCGACTGGTTGAGCAAGTCTTCTTGTTTGCTGTTTGCAGTTACTACCGGAGCGGCGGCTTCGGTTGTTTCCGTTTGAACCGCTTCATCGCTGACAGTTTTTACGCCGTCATCTTCCCCTTCAATCGTGAAAATATGCAACGATTCCGATAATAACACCGCCGCACGGTGCAACGCACGCGCTGGGGAGAGCGTTCCATCGGTGGTAATTTCCAAAATAAGGCGGTCATAGTCCGTCTTTTGTCCTACACGGGCCGGTTCCACATCATAATGAACTTTTACAATCGGAGAGAACAATGCATCTACCGGGATAAACCCTGCCGGGCGGTTGACTTTGGCCAATTCTTCCCCAGGCATATATCCCTTACCGCGAGAAACTTCTATTTCAATATCTAACTCACCACCAGCTTCTAAAGTAGCCAGCACTAAGTCTTGATTGATAATTTCCACGCCGTCTACACTTTCAATATCTGCCGCAGTTACCACTCCGGGTTTTTCTACATGTAAGTGCAAAACGGTACTTTGTTTACCTTCCATTTTGACACGCAGATGTTTGAAGTTTAAGAGGATGTTAATGACATCTTCACGCACATTGGGCACGGTGCTAAATTCGTGCACAGCTCCTGCAATACGCACTGCCGTAACAGCGGCACCTTCCATACCGGAAAGTAAAATGCGGCGAAGCGAGTTGCCTACGGTATGTCCGTAACCGCTCTCGTACGGCTCGGCAATAAATTTGCCGTAGTAGGCAGAAGCTGTTTTTTCTTCTAATTGAATTTTTTCGGGAAGAACTAATGTGTTTAAAGCCATGCAATGCCTCCAAACTATCTAGAATAATATTCTACAATCAGCTGCTCATTGACAGGGTAGGACATTTCCTCTCTGTCGGGCCATCTTAACAATTTCCCCGTCAGTTTTTCAGCATCATATTCCAAAAAACTAGGGCGCGGATTATGTTTTTCGGCTTCCGTTAATCCTTGCTTGACCATGGCATTTTCTACCAATGCGCTAGACAGGGTTACTTTATCCCCAATGCGTAATTGGTAAGAAGGAACATTGACCGCTTTTCCATTAACGGTTACATACCCGTGCAACACCAATTGGCGCGCGGTTTTTAAGGACACGGCAAAGCCCAAGCGACGCACAATGTTGTCTAAACGGGTTTCTAGTTTGCGTAAGAAATTTTCACCCGTTTGTCCTTCCGCTTTAGCGGCATTAGCAAACATATTGTGAAAAGGAATTTCAGACATGCCGGACTGTAAGCGGGCTTTCTGTTTTTCCTGCAAACGAATCCCATACTCAGATACTTTGGCTTTGCGTACTTTACCACCGCGTTTGGTGGCAGCCGCCAATTTGTCTACTACACAGTTGGTGTAGCATTTGGTTCCTTTGAGGAAAAGTTTGCAATCTAATTTTCTGCATTTTTTGCAGGTAGTTCCAATATTTCTTGACATAAAAACTATACTCTCCGTGCTTTGGGCGGTCTGCATCCGTTATGCGGGATGGGGGTTACGTCTTTAATAGAAGACACTACTAACCCAGCTTGCGCTAATGCGCGTACAGCGGTTTCACGCCCTTGACCAGGGCCACAAACCTTTACGGCCACTTCGCGCATCCCCATAGATACCGCTTTTTCTGCGGCCGTGTTGCTGGTGATTTGTGCGGCAAATGGCGTAGATTTCTTCGTACCTTTAAAGCCATGGGAACCAGCCGTGGACCAGGCAAGTGTGTTGCCTTTGTCGTCAGACACAGTAACAATGGTGTTATTAAATGAACAGAAAATATGCACCACACCAAACACGGGTGCTTTGGCATTTTTCTTTTTGGTTTTGGCCGCAGGAGCTTTTACTTCTGCGGTTTTAGTTTCTTTTTCTTCTGCCATACTCAAATTCCTTGCTTAAATTTATTTAACTTTAGAACCGACCGTTTTTCTTCTTCCGCGGCGGGTCCGGCTGTTGGTTTTGGTGCGTTGCCCGCGAACCGGCAAGTTGCGGCGGTGGCGCTGCCCACGATACGAACCGATTTCAATAGCACGGTGAATGTTTTGCGCCACTTCGCGGCGAAGCTCACCTTCCACTTTGTATTCTTTCTGCAAAATGGTGTTCAACAAACCGGCTTGTTGTTCGGTTAAATCTTTGACACGGGTAGCCGGGTCAATTTGGCCGTCCAATTTAGCGAGCACTTCTTTGGCATTTTTCTTGCCGATGCCGTAAATATATTCCAACGCGACATCAATTCTTTTATTTTTCGGTAAATCAATACCTGCGACTCTAGCCATATTCTTCTAAAACTCCTTCTCTAACCTTGGCGTTGTTTGTGTTTTGCCACTTCGCAAACCACGCGGACTACGCCGTTACGTTTAATAATTTTGCATTTCTGACATATCTTTTTTACACTGGCTCTGACTTTCATTTATTTCTCCCTATAAGTGATTCTTCCACGGGTTAAATCATACGGAGAAAGTTCCAATTTGACTTTATCTCCGGGAAGGATTCTTATATGATGAACTCTCATTTTGCCGGATATATGCCCCAAGATCGTTTTGCCACCCGCAATTTCAATTTTAAACATAGCATTGGGCAACGCTTCTAGGACTTTACCTTCAATTTCGATTTTATCACTCATACATCTCCGAGTTCGGATTAAATTCGGAATACCGTGCGCAAGCCACCGCGCCCGTTATTCAAAAGCAGTAAAAATTTCACTGCCGTTAGCCGTTACCGCCACGGTGTGTTCAAAATGGGCAGCTAAACTGCCATCTTGGGTTACTACCGTCCAGCCGTTTTCCAGCTCCCTGACCTTGTACGTTCCCGCAGTCAGCATGGGTTCTATGGCCAGCACCATACCTGCTTCTAACACAGGCCCCGTTCCGGGTTTACCGAAGTTGGGGATACTGGGCTCTTCGTGCATATTACGGCCAATTCCATGACCACAATAATCGCGCACGACCCCCATACCGTTTTCTATAGCAAAAGTTTCCACCGCATGTTGCACATCGCCCAAGCGACGCCCGGCTTTGACTTGCCCGATTGCTTTGTAAAGCGACTTTTTAGTTACATCCAAAAGCCGCTGGGCTTCATCAGAAACTTTCCCTACAGCGAGGGTGATTGCGGCATCTGAACAGAAGCCGTCAAGGCGGGCCCCTGTATCAATACTGATAATATCACCACTCTTTAATATTTTATCTTTTTTTGGGATTCCGTGCACAACTTCTTCGTTCACCGAAGCACAAATACTGCCCGGAAACCCATAATAACCTAAAAACAACGGAGTTGCCCCAAAGGAGCGAATTGTTTTTTCGGCCGCGCGGTCCAAGTCCAAAGTGGACAAGCCCGGTTTCACAATTTCGGTCATCTGTTTTAGGACGGCCGCTGTTACTTTACCAGCTGCCCGCATTCTGTCCAATTCGCGCGCATTTTTTACTTCTATCATTTTACCTTCTCAAGGACATTGCAAATGTCCTTAAAAACTTGGTCTGGTGTTTGGTTACCGTTAATTTCCACGTACTTACCGGAGTTTTCATAATACTGTTTAACAGGTAATGTGGACGTACGGTATACTTCCAAACGGTGTTTGATACTAGCAGGTGTATCATCAGGGCGAACACACAACTCCGCCCCACATTCACAAACTTTTTGATCTGCCTGGGTGGCCAGTTTCCCACACTTTCCA
This sequence comes from Elusimicrobiaceae bacterium, assembly GCA_045612945.1. Lineage (GTDB taxonomy): Bacteria > Elusimicrobiota > Elusimicrobia > Elusimicrobiales > Elusimicrobiaceae > Avelusimicrobium. Next base: position 5,650 of record JAZLAA010000018.1, on the reverse strand, counting down.
CACACGCGGCGTGAAGAAAGACGTTTCACCACTTCTTCTTCCGGCAAATCAATCATAATTACTTTTGACAGGGTAAGACCATATTTTTTAAGTAAACTTTCTAACCCTTTAGCCTGTACAACCGTTCGTGGGAAACCATCAAAAATAATACCATTCCCCGCTGATTTGACGTGTGTTTCCAGCAGAGAGAACATCAATTCGTCCGGCACTAAATTTCCTTGACGGATAATCTCTGCAACCTGCTGTCCCAAAGCAGAACCAGACGCTATTTCCGCCCGTAACGCATCTCCGGTAGAAATATGCGTCAAATGAAAATTCCCTTTGAGTTTGGCTGATTGGGTTCCTTTGCCGGCCCCCGGACAGCCCATTAAAATTAGGTTCATTTTCAAAAATTATAACTAATACTGCTTGAAACTAGGTTTATTTTACGAAATTTTGGGAGGATTTATAGAAATCTAAGAACAAAGCACAGGAAAACACCCATTCTATAGTAACTACAAAATCCTCCTCAATCACTCAAAAACTACTGAACGTTGAACCAGCGGCCACGTATCTTTTTAGACCCTTTCATTAAAGGCTCATAATTACGCGCCAACAGATGCGCCTGCACCTGCCCCACTGTATCCAATGCCACCCCCACCACAATGAGCAACGCCGTACCACCGAAGTAAAAATCTACCCCGAAGTACGAACGGAACGCATCCGGCAGGACCGCTACCAAACATACAAAAATGGCTCCGCAAAATGTGATGCGGTTCATCACCCACTCTATGTAATTCTTGGTCGGCTCTCCAGGCCGAATCCCCGGAATAAAGCCCCCCCATTTCTTCATATTATCAGCCAAGTCCGACGGATTGAGCGTCATGGAGTTATAAAAATAACAGAAGAAAATAATGAGCGCCGAAAATAGGGCCATATACCATACGTTGCCGTGATTAAACCAAGAAAGAATGGTTTGCGCCCAAGCAGCTTCCTGGTTAAAGCTAGCAATCGTCAACGGCAGTGAAATAACAGAGGAAGCAAAAATAACGGCTATTACCCCACTCTGATCCACTTTGAGCGGCAAATAGCTGGTTTGCCCACCGTACATCCGGTTGCCCACTTGACGTTTAGCATATTGCACCGGAATTTGGCGTTGGGCCGTTTCTAACCACACTACCAATGCAGTAATAACCACTGCCGCGCCAAAAATAACCATAGCCATAAAGAAATCCATTTCCCCCGTTTGCACGCGGTTCACAATTTCCATAATAGCATTGGGCAAACGATCCACAATCCCGGCGAAAATGATGAGCGAAATGCCATTGCCCACCCCTTTTTCCGTAATTTGCTCACCCAACCACATGACAAACATTGTTCCGGCCGCCAAGGTTAAAAGCGTGGTAGCAAAGAACATAAAGTTCGGGTTTACTACCGCCGGTAATCCACCCGCGCTGGTTACGCGCGAAATGGCAAACGTCATCATGCCACCCTGCAACAGGGCCAAAAACAGTGCAAAAATACGAGTAATTTGGTTTTCTTTGCGCCGTCCACTTTCTCCTTCTTTATGCATACGGTCCAGTGCCGGGAAAATATGCGCCCCACGCACCAGCCCCATAATAATAGAAGCGTTGATATACGGCATAATACCCAGTGCCAAAATGGAAAAACGCCCCAGCGCTCCGCCTGAAAAGATATTCATAAAACCTAGAATACCGTTTTCGTGCGCGGCAAACAGCTGGCGCAGGACATCCGTATTGATACCCGGTATCGGGATGGCAGCTGCCACCCGGAAAACTGCTAACGCCCCGAGCACAAAAAGCAAACGCTTTTTGAGCTCGGGAGCATTAAAGATATTTGCAACTGTGTTATTTTCCATTATTTTTTCTCAATAACGGTTGCGGTTCCGCCGGCTTTTTCAATGGCAGCTTTAGCTGTAGCAGAAAAGCCATGAGCAGACACTTTTAAAGCTTTGGTCAAGGTTCCGTTGGCCAACACTTTTACGCGACAGGCGCAATGAATGACACCCGCTTTTTTAAGTGCTTCGGGGGTTACTTCCGCACCGGCGGCAAAGAGTTTTTCCAAAGAGCCTACGTTAACGTAATCGTAACGGACGGCAAAATCTTTGTTGGAAAAACCGCTCTTAGGCGTATGGCGGATCAACGGCATTTGTCCGCCTTCTTTACTCTCTTTGCGGGTATTACCAGAGCGAGAAGTCTGCCCTTTCATACCTTTAGTACAATAATTTCCTAAGCCGGATCCCGGGCCGATGCCCAAGCGACGTTTGGCTTTGCGAGAACCATGTTTCGGGAAAAGTTTATTTAATGTTACCATAATTTATCTCTCCTTTACCCTAGGCGGCCTTTTCTTCCGTCTTCTCTTCGGTAGTGGTTTCTACTTTTTCAGCTTTGCCACGCAATACGTTTACCGCTTCTTTGCTTTTAAGTTGCTTAAAAGCTTCCATGGTAGCGTATACTAAATTGCACGGATTGGTGCTGCCCAAACTTTTGGCAAGCACGTCTTTAATACCGGCCGCTTCAAAAAGTAACCGCGCACCGGAACCGGCAATAACCCCGGTACCAGGGGCAGCAGGTTTCATCCATACGGAGGCCGCACCAAATTTACCAATCACTTCATGCGGAATCGTATCCCCAACAATCGGGAACGTAAGCATGTGCTTACGTGCATGCGTTTCGGCTTTAGCGATAGCGGCTTGCACTTGGTTAGCTTTACCAATAGCTACACCTACTTTACCTTGGCCGTTACCCACTACAACTAATGCACGAAAACCCATACGCTTACCGCCTTTTACTACTTTGGTTGTGCGGGCCACGTTGATAACCGTTGTTTTACCTTCGGCAGCGGGTCTTGCTTTTTGAAACTCGGCTCTTTTGCCTTTCGCTTCTTTTCTTTCTTCGTTAGACATTAAATTCACCTATCTACTTAGAATTTTAATCCTGCTTCACGGGCAGCATCCGCTAACGCTTTAATTCTGCCGTGATAGACACGTCCGCCGCGGTCAAACATAACCTCGGTAATGCCTTTTTCAATTGCTTTTTTGGCAATAGCGGCACCTAAAGCTTTGGCAGCTTCGATGCTTTTGGCGGAGGATTCAAATTTGCCTTCAAATTCTTTAGACAATGTAGTAGCCGATACTAATGTGCTATGGGTATTGTCGTCAATAATTTGGGCGTACATATATTTCAAGCTTCTGTAAACGGACAAACGCGGGCGGTAGGCACCGTTTTTCAACAGATGTCCGCGGCTGCGGTCTTTACGATACTGATATCTTTCTTGTTTGGTAGCCATGATTATTTACCTCCCGCCGCAGTTTTACCGGCTTTGCGCGCGATATGTTCGCCTTGGTATTTAATACCACTGCCTTTGTAGGGCTCGGGCGGGCGGATACGGCGGATTTTGGCGGCGAAATCGCCCACGAGGAACTTGTCGCTGCCTTTAATGGTAACAAATCCGGTTTTACCGTCAACCGTTACCGTAAGCCCTGCGGGAATATCTAAATTCACCGGGTGCGAAAAACCTAACTCCAGGTTCAGTTTCGTACCTGCTACGCTGGCACGATACCCTAAACCGTTAATTTCCAAAGTTTTGGAAAAACCGTTGGTTACGCCTTCAATAATGTTAAATACATTAGCCCGGGTAGTACCGTGTAAGGCATTCAAGGTTCTGTAGTCTTTTTCTTCAATAGAAAAAGTCAACGTACCATTATCAAGTTTTGGGGTAATCCCAGCCGGAACGGTATAGGACAAAGAACCTAAGGCCCCGGTAGCCGTGATTACATTATCTTTAATTTCCACTTTCGTTTTAGCGGGAACATTGATTACTTTTTTACCAATTCTGCTCATAGTTCCCCCTTACCACACCTGGCACAATACTTCGCCGCCAATTTTGGCCGCTTTGGCTTGTGCATCCGTCATCAAACCTTTAGAGGTGGATAAAATGGAAATACCAAATGCCCCACGCACTTTAGGGATGTTATCATACGCGCTGTATACACGGGAACCCGGTTTAGAAACACGTTTCAAACCTTGGATAACACTTTCGTTTTCGGGGGTGTATTTCAAGAATACCCGCACTACGCCGCCCTTGGTTTCATTGTGAACGGCTTTGAAATTAGCAATATATCCTTCTTCTTTAAGAATACGCGCAATTTCGGTTTTGATTTTAGAAAAAGGGATATCCACTTTTTCTTTTTTCTTCATATTTGCATTTCTTATTCTGGTTAAGAAATCTGCGATTGGATCCATATTTTAAGGTTGCCCTCCTAAGCTACTTTCTGTTATATACAGAGTTAACCTGGCTAGGCACCTCCTCCTATAATTACCAACTGGATTTTTTAAGACCCGGGATTAAACCCTGGTGAGCCATTTTTCTAAGGCAGATACGGCACAGACCAAAGTCGCGGTAGTACCCGCGGGCGCGGCCACAGATTTGGCATCTGTTATGGTAGCGCACGGCAAATTTTTGGTCTTTCGCCATTTTTGCAACCCATGCTTTCGTAGCCATGTTCTTTGCTCCTTATTTACCCGATTTGCGGAACGGCATACCCATATAGTCCAAGAGCAAGCGTCCGTTTTTATCGTCGTCGGCTGTGGTTACAAACGTAATGTTCATACCATAGGCTTTGGGAGATTTTTCCACGTCAATTTCCGGGAAAATATAATGTTCTTTAATCCCCAAGTTCAAGTTGCCTCTCCCGTCAAAACTCGGGTTGAAGCCTTGGAAGTCACGAATACGAGGGCAGGCAATCGCAATAAAGCGTTCCATAAACTCATACATTCGCGCACCGCGTAAGGTTACACGCACCCCAATGGGCATGCCTTCGCGTAACTTAAAGTTAGAGATGGACTTTTTGGCCCGGCGCACCTGCGCCGCTTGGCCGGCAATGGCGGTCAAGTCGTTTTTGGCGATTTCCATAGCTTTAATATCTTCGCGGGCTTCCTTCACACCAATGTTAATGACAATTTTGGTGAGCTTCGGCGCAGCCATCGGGCTTTTTACGCCCATTTCTTTGAGCAAGGCCGGAAGCACTTTTTCTTTGTACAGAGCCTGTAAAGAAGGAATATATCCTTCCGGGGCCTTGGTTGTTTTCGTTTCTTTCTTAGCAGTCATTTTTCAGTTCCTACTTAGATAATCGCTTCGTTGCATTTGCGGCAAACACGGGTTTTTTTACCGTCAGCCGTAATTTGCATTTTAGGCGTCATGGCTTTTTTGCATTTTTGGCAAACCACCGCCACGTTAGAAGCGTGGATGGGGGCTTCTACCTGCACAATGCCGCCTTGCTTATTTTGGGAAGGTTTCGTGTGTTTGGAAACCATGTTCACACCGGCAACTACAACTGTGTTTTTCGTCGGGTTTACAGATTTCACTTCGCCTTTCTTGCCTTTGTCTTTACCGGCCAAGATAAGCACGGTATCTTTCGTTTTTACGTTCATACCTATACTACCTCCGGTGCCAGAGAAATGATTTTCAAGAAATTCTTTTCTCTGAGTTCGCGGGCAATCGGGCCGAATACACGGGTCCCTTTGGGTTCGCCATTATCGTTAATGATGCAAACAGCGTTGTCATCAAAGCGGATATAGGAACCGTCTTTGCGTCTTTTTTCACGGGCTACGCGCACAACTACCGCACGTACCACGTCGCCTTTTTTAAT